>CALCQT010000581.1 GCA_937894825.1 uncultured Anaerolineaceae bacterium | reverse complement strand
TGACATGTGACTGGAGTTCAGACGTGTGCTCTTCCGAACTCCAGTTCAGCGATCCGTTCAATCAGCGTCGTCTTGTTGACCTGATACGGGATCTCGGTAATGATGAGATCGTAACGCCCCGAGCGGTTTTCTTCCACGTGGGTCCGTCCGCGCACCACAATCCGCCCGCGCCCGGTTGAATAAGCCTGCAAAATTCCCTCACGGCCAACGATAATACCGCCGGTCGGAAAATCCGGGCCCTTCACAAAATTCATTATTTCTTCGACCGTGATCTGATCAATCGCGTCGTAATTTTCGATCATATAGGAAATCGCCGCTGACACTTCCCGCAGGTTATGCGGGGGTACGTTGGTTGCCATGCCGACAGCAATTCCGGAGGAACCGTTCAACAGCAGATTCGGCAGTTTGGAGGGAAGCACCGCCGGCTCCCGCAGCGTGCCGTCAAAGTTATCGGTAAAATCAACCGTGTCCTTATCAATATCGGCCAACATCTCTTCGGCAAGCGCCGCAAACCGGGCCTCGGTATACCGCATGGCCGCGGGTGAGTCACCATCAATGGAGCCAAAGTTCCCCTGCCCATCCACCAGCGGATAGCGCATTGAAAAATCCTGCGACATGCGCGCCATCGCGTCATAAATTGAAGAATCGCCGTGCGGGTGATATTTTCCAAGTACTTCGCCAACAATACGGGCAGACTTCTTGTGGGGACCGTTGGAACGGATGCCCATATCCTGCATGGCATAAAGGATTCTGCGGTGAACCGGCTTCAGACCATCGCGCGCGTCCGGCAACGCACGTGAGACAATGACGCTCATCGCGTAATCCAGATACGCAAGCCGCATTTGATGATCGATATCCACCGAGTTTACTGCATCTTGTTCCAAATGTTCCATTTTGATTCGCTTTCTGTTCCAAATTTAACAGGTTAATTATACCATCCCTGAGGAAGGCCCTCACTGGCGGCAAACACAAGCGCCGGCGTTTTCAAAATGGGATTCGGACGTCAAAAAGGCTGCCTGGATCCAGGCAGCCTTTTTGACGTTCTTCTATATTAACGATATGCTAAAGCGGTTTGGCGTAAACAATCCGCCGGTTCTCATAACCGCCATTCAACGATTCGTTTTCACAGGTAATCAGCACAAGCACGTTTTCATAAGCAGACGCCGTTTGATAAATCTGGTCAAAATCATCCGTTCCCACCAATTCATTGGCATAAACGGCATAGCTGAGCAAATTACCCTCCGCGGTTCGGACAAAGATGCGGTCATTCTCCGCCAACTGCCCGATCATCAGGAACGGCCCGATCCTCAGATCGTCCAGGTGATTATGCCCCGCGATATAACTTGTGCCGTCGCCCGGCAGCGGGCTGCCGGACAGCAGACCGGCCCGATCCCCCAGCCACTCAACCGCCCAACCGGAATCGTCTTCAACCGGGACATTGACCAATTCCGTCACAACGTTCAAAACCGGCAGCTCAATTTCGAATCCGAGCGGGTTGTATGCCAGCGCGGCAGGCTGTTCCCGCAGGATTGTCCGGTTACGTGTTGAAAATCCGGTGGGCGGAACTTTTACAAACAGTGTATTGACCACAGTGCAGACTACATCGTCACCCGGATTCAACTGAATACGGTTCCCGGTCACGCGTCTGCCGTTGTTAATAACACAGCTCCAACTCCCCTCAATGACCGGAACCATCTGAATTGCTCTTTCATAGAGCCGATAAATCCCGGGCTGGAATTCAGCGCCGCTGACGACGTCCGCATCACCCGGCGCGCCGGGTCCGCTAAGGATTCCGGCCTGACCGCCATCAGCCGTCAGGATCCAATTGGATTCCGTCACCGTATCTTTCGAAGCATTAACCAGCACTTTATTCAGTGTCAGTTTTGGCGGATCCGCAGGGGGATCATCGTCGTTAATGATGCTACAGACTGCACTGTCACCGTCATTCAACGTGATCTGCGCACCGGCTTGTGGCTGACCGCCATTGATCGTACAGCTCCAATCTCCGGCCGTATATCCTTGGACCGCGTCCTCCGACAACGTATGCGCGCCAGCGGAAATAGCTGTTTCAGTATCCCAAACAAATGTCGTTCCGTCTACACGAGGCGTGAAATCCGCCTGGGTTAATAGACCGCCATGATCGTTAATCACCGTCTTCTCAAGCCGCAGTGTCGGCAGCTTCCTGTTCGTAAACGTGCATGTCACAGCATCCCCATACGCCAATGTGACCGACGCCTCTTTTCTATTCAGATCCCCCCTTACATCTGTTCCACCCGAACAGTTCAAATCGCTCAGCACCCAGCCTGGTGTGTCCTGTTCCGTCACCGTATAGGCTCCCGGCGCCAGTATCTGTGAGTTTATATTCCTGTTTTCGGACGTCACTCCCGTCAGACTGAATGCGCTGTAGTTCTGTCCACCTGTCACGAAAACAAAACTTGTAACGTCTTCCGCCGGTATGGTTATTTTCCTGATTGTCAATCTCGGCAGCTTGCTGTTTGTAATCGTACAGACATTTTCCGTACAATTCCAGACCCCTGCTGTCCAGCCTGCCGGCACACCTTCTGTGAACGTCGTCAGATCGCCCGGCGTGGCCAGTGTTCCTTCTTTCACACTGTACACATAGGGCGTCCCGGAAGTATCGGTTTCCGGTATGGCGCTCCACGTCACCGTACCCGGATTCCCAGCCGGCACAGCTTTCGGAGACCCATAGGCCGCCGTTCCCTGATAGAGCTGGAACCACAACGCCGGCGCACTTTCCCCTGCCAATAACCCGGACCAGGTCTTCATCGCGCTGAAATCAATCGTCTTCCGCGTATTCGTGATCGTACAGCCCTTACTGCCTCCCGTTCCGGCAGCCGTGCATTCGCCTCCCGATGGATCAGCTGTAAAGCCGTCCGGCACTTTCGCCGTGAACACCAATGGCGTCCCGCTTGCCGTCCCTTCCTTCACTGTGTAAACATAGGGCGTCCCGAAAGCATCCGTCTCCGGCACATTGCTCCAAGTCACCGTCCGCGGTTCCGTGGTTGGTATCGGCTGCGGCTCCCCATAGGCCGCCGCTCCCTGATAAAGCTGGAACCACAGCGCCGGCGTCGTCTCGCCTGATCCTAATCCGCTCCAGGTCTTCGTCGCCGTCACGTTCACCGTCTTCCGCGTGTTCGTGATCGCACAGACATTCCCACTACAGTTCCAGGTCCCCGCTGTCCAGCCTGCCGGTATGCCTTCCGTGAAAATCCCGCCCGATAGCGTCCCTTCTTTCACACTGTAGACATAGGGCGTCCCGGAAGCATTCGTCTCCGGTATGCCGCTCCATGTCACCGTCCGCGGTTCCGTGGTCGGCACCGGCTGCGGAGACCCATAGGGCGCCGCTCCCTGATAAAGCTGGAAGTATAGTTCCGGCGCGGTTTCACCTGCCAATAATCCGCTCCACGTCTTCGCTGCGCT
>CALCQT010000580.1 GCA_937894825.1 uncultured Anaerolineaceae bacterium | reverse complement strand
AACGTCCGTTCCGCCGTCGCCGCTCAGGATGGCCTTCCCAAAGCGTTCAACATCGCTTTCCGCGCCGGAGCTGTGATGGGTTTCGCCGTTGTCGGCGTTGCCACCATCGGCATGAGTGCGATCTTCCTCGCAACCGGCGAGGCCCAGCTCGTGCTGGCATTCTCACTCGGCGCCTCTTCATTGGCTCTGCTGGCAAAAGCCGGCGGTGGGATCTACACCAAAACTGCTGACATTGCCGCCGACCTGGTCGGGAAAGTCGAAGTCGGTATCCCGGAAGATGATCCGCGCAATCCGGCAGTCGTAGCCGACAACGTCGGCGACAATGTCGGTGACGTCGCCGGTATGGGTGCTGACATTTTTGACAGCTACGTTGCCTCCGCGGTTGCCGCCATGCTGCTTGGCGCCACGATGGGTGGAACGGGAAATATCCACTATACCCTGCTCCCGTTGCTGCTCTGCGCTCTGGGAATCATCGCCTCCCTGATCGGTGTCGCACTGGTCAAAGTTGAAGAAGGCGGAAAACCCGGAAAATCTCTCAATTTAGGTACGTTCATCACCTGCGGCGCGTTCGCAGTCCTGATGGCCGTCGCCATCCTGCTGATTCCTGAGATCAACAACTCCTACATCTGGGCCATTCTGGTTGGTACGGCTGTTGGTGTCATCATCGGTCAGACCACCGAATTCTTCACCTCCGATGAATATAAACCGGTACAGCTCACCGCTGAATATTCCGAAAACGGCGCAGCCATCACCATCATCAGCGGCCTCAGTTACGGTATGATTTCAATCGTTCCTTCCGTTATTGGTATCGTCATTGCAATGATCATTTCATTCTTCGTCACCGGCGGCGCTTCCAACTTTGAAATGGGAATTTACGGTGTTGGCATCTCCGCTGTCGGTATGCTTGCTATTTCCGGCATGATCGTCTCCGCGGATGCTTACGGGCCGATCGTTGACAACGCCCGCGGCATCGCTGAAATGTCCGGAATGGATCAGGAAGTGATTGACCGCGCTGACATTTTGGACTCCGCAGGCAACACCGCCAAAGCGATCACCAAAGGCTTCTCCATCGCTGCCGCTGCCCTGACCGTCCTGGCGCTGTTCGCCGCTTTTGTGAGCGAGATCAATGCCGTGGCTCCGATTTCCAGAGAGTCCCTCGCTATCACCAATCCGCTGATCCTGGCCGGTATTTTCCTCGGAGCTATGTGCCCTCCGCTGTTCAGTGCCCTGACCATGCTCTCCGTGACCCAAAACGCGTTCAAGATGATTGATGATATTCACGATCAGTTCAAAAGTGAACCCGGTATCCTCGAAGGAACCGTCACACCGGATTACAATCGCTGCATCAACCTGGCTTCCGACGGCGCCCTGAAATCACTGGGGTTGCCCGCGCTGATCGCGATCGGCTTCCCACTGTTTGTCGGTTTCGTGATGGGGCCTGCCGCACTGACTGGATTCCTCGGCGGTTCCATCATCACCGGCGTTATCTTCGCCCTGTTTATGTCTAACTCAGGCGGTCTGTGGGATAATGCCAAGAAATATATCGAGAGCGGTATGTTCGGTGGCAAGGGTTCCGAAGCCCACAAAGCCGGCGTTATCGGCGACACCGTTGGCGATCCTTTCAAAGATACAGCCGGTCCGTCCCTCAATACATTGATCACCGTGATGTCACTGGTGGCCTCCACCTTTGCACCGATTATCGCGAAATTCCATCTGTTCTAACAATCCATTTAGAAACTGGCATTTTTTATAGATACCCTGGGAGAATTTCCGGGGTATCTATTTTTAATTGGTTGTGCGCTTCACCTTTCGACTGAATCCCGATTTTCTTTTTGCTTTGATTTACAAAACTTTCACTTGAGTGAATGATGTTCTCCTGTATAATAACAAGGCTGGGCAGAAAAAATGTCCTAAAGCGGGGAAACGTGAACACAGAAAACAAAATTATTGACTTTGACCTGACACAAGCGAAATCCAAAAGCCGGTTTGCCGGTATGTGGCGCATGATGAGCGGATACCGATTGCGTTATTTCGGCGCTATCATGCTGCAAGGCGCTTCAACCGTCTGTAAAACCAGTGTGTATCTCTTATTGGCCTGGTTTATTGACGACTGGCTCACACAGCCGAAACCCGCGATGCCGATTTGGAATATCGCGCTGTTCTTCATCCTTCTGGCCCTCGGAGAAGGTTTTTTCTCATTTGGAGCGAACACCATCGCCAATCACGCTGCCGAGAAACTGGCAAAACGCCTGCGTGATAATCTATACGACCAAATCCAACGGCTGCCTTTTTCCTGGCATGCCCAAACGGATACCGGCGATCTGATTCAACGCGCCACTTCGGATATTGATGCTGTCCGCTTGCTATTTTCGACAGAAGCCATCGGAATCGGTCGAATTGTGTTTCTGTTTGTCGTCAACTTCGTGGCGATCTACCGGATCCATCCGGCGCTGGCCCGCACAACACTGATCATTTTGCCGCTTATTCTGGTCGTCGCGGTTTTCTTTTTCCGTTACATCGGGAAAAAATACGAAATCTATCAGAATCAGGATGCTGTCCTTTCCACAACACTGCAGGAGAATCTGACCGGCGTCAGAGTCGTCAAAGCTTTCGCCCGCCAGGATTATGAGACGCAGAAATTTGAACGGGAAAACTGGAAAAAATATCTCTTAGGGCGAAATCTGCTTTTTTCCGAAGCGCTGTTCTGGCCCTCGACCGATCTGCTTTGCGGAATACAGATGGCCATCAGCTTTCTGACAGGCGCTTATTACACCATCGACGGATTGGTTTCACTTGGGGATTTCGTCGCTTTTCTGGCATTGATCATCTGGGTCATTTGGCCAATCCGGAACATGGGGCGATTGATCGTCCAGACTTCCCGTGCATTCATCAGTTTTCAGCGGATCATGGAAATTTTCTCCACCGATAAAGAGCCCCTGGAACAGGGAAGCATTATGCCTGAGGGAGAACCGAAAGGGCAGATCACCTTCGAACAGGTTGGATTCGAGTACCAGCCGGGCAAAAAGGTGCTGGAAAACATTTCGTTCAGTGTTCAGCCCGGACAATCCGTCGCCATTTTGGGGTCCACAGGCTCCGGAAAAACGACGCTGTTCAACCTGCTGCCGCGTTTTTATGAATATACCGAAGGCAGCATCCGCCTGGATAACAACCCGCTGGAACAAATCCCTCGCAGTTACCTGCGGCGCCACATCGGGATTATTGAACAGGAACCTTTCCTCTTCTCCCGTACAATTGCGGAGAACATTGCATATGGCGCCGGACGTGAAGTCAGCCGGGATGAAATTGAGCAGGCAGCCAAAGCCGCCGCGATCCATGAGAGCATTCTTGCTTTTGAAAAAGGCTACGACACCATGGTCGGCGAACGCGGCGTTACGCTTTCAGGCGGTCAAAAACAGCGCGTCGCGATCGCACGGACACTGTTAAAAAATCCACGCATTCTGATTATGGACGACGCCACATCTTCCGTCGATACGGACACAGAAGCGGAAATTCGCGCCAGCCTGCAATCACTGATGGAAAACCGCACCACTTTCATTATCACACACCGGGTCCAAAGCAGCATGAACGCGGACCTGATTCTGGTCATGGACCAGGGAAGAATTGTGCAGTCTGGTACCCATCAGGAATTATCCGAGCAGGACGGCTTATACAGAAAAATCTTCCGCATTCAGACACAGATCGAAGAAGAATTGGCACAGGAGCTCTCCAATGAGTGAAACCTATTTTGAAGAAGAAAATTTCACCAGTCAATGGAATGGCAATATCCTGAAACGGATCTTCCAATTTGCCACACCGCACCGTAAATCTTTCGCCTTGTTTCTCGTGTTCACGATGGTGACTACATTGATGGACTCGGTACAGGTTTACCTGAACAAACTGCTGATTGATAACGCTGTCATCCCGGGGGACAAAGCCGAGGCAGTTCGCGTCATCAGCTATTATGGGATCACCATTGTGCTCCAGGCAGTGAGTGTATTCGCATTCGTTTACATGGCCGGCGTTATCGGCGAACGGATCTGGTACGAGTTACGACAGAAAATGTTTGATCACCTGCAAAAACTGTCCTTGTCCTATTACTCCGTCACGCCGGTGGGGTGGATCATGTCCCGGGTAACCTCGGACAGTTTCCGCATCGCCGACCTGATCACATGGGGGCTGGTCGACTCTTCCTTTTCTGCAGTAAACATCCTGCTCTCCCTGATCTTCATGTTCTTCATCAACTGGCAGCTGGCGCTGGTCGTGATGGCCATTCTGCCAGTGATGATCTATGCGGCCTGGCAGTTTCGAAAAAGAATTCTGCATCAGTTCCGGATCGTTCGGCGATACAACTCAAAAATAACCGGCGCATTTAATGAGAATATCACCGGCGTCCGGGTGGTGAAAGCGCTGCAGCGGGAAGAGGCCAACCTGCAGGAATTTGATCAGTTAACGACGCCTATGTTCAAATCCGCTTATGGTGCTGCCCGCTTAAACGCCCTGTTTTTGCCCTGCATCCAGTTTCTTGCCGCGGTAGCACTGAGCGCAATCGTATGGATCAGCGGCATCAAAAACGGCTCGGATTTCATCACCATCGGCGGCATCCAGGCTTTCATTAACTATGTGACAGCCATGTTCTGGCCGGTACAGGACCTGGCCCGCGTCTATGGTGAAATGCAGCAGTCGATTGCGTCCGGAGAACGGATTTTCTCACTGCTGGATGCCAAACCATCCATTCAGGATCGCCCCGGAGCCGTCGCGGCGGACACCCTTGCGGGAGATATTGAATTTGATCATGTTTCCTTTTACTATGACGATGGAGACGGGACGCACGTTTTGAAAGACTTCACATTGAATGTCCGGCAAGGGGAAACCATTGCGCTGGTTGGATCAACCGGCGGCGGAAAATCCACCATCGTGAATCTGCTGTGTCGCTTCTATGAGCCGAAAGATGGTGTCATCCGGATCAACGGTCAGGATTACACCACCTATACCATGGAAAGCATCCAGTCCCGTATCGGGCTCGTGCTCCAAACGCCGCACCTTTTTTCCGGCACGGTCCGGGAAAATCTGCGTTACGGGAACCTGCAGGCGACAGATGAACAATTGATCGCTGCGGCTTCAGCCGCCGGCGCGGACGCGTTCATCCGCAACCTG
>CALCQT010000579.1 GCA_937894825.1 uncultured Anaerolineaceae bacterium | reverse complement strand
CGGCGTCTTTCCGCCGTGGAAACGCTTGGTTCCGCACAGGTGATCTGCTCCGATAAAACCGGTACCTTGACTCAGAACAAAATGACGGTTGTCGAAACTTATGCCGATGACGACCGGCTGCTGGCACAGGCCATGGCTCTCTGCAGCGACGCGGAACTGGTCACGAACGGTGAGCCGGGTTCGGAGAAGGTGGAAGCACAGGGCGAACCCACCGAAGCCGCGCTTGTCAACTATGCCAACAAGATCTCATTGGATAAGAATACCTTGAAGGCAGTTTATCCCCGGATCGGCGAGGCTCCCTTTGATTCCATGCGGAAGATGATGTCCACCGTTCATAAAACGGAAGACAGCGATATCATCCAATATACCAAAGGTGCACCGGATGAAGTGCTGCTGAAATGCACCAGCGTGCTGAAGGACGGAAAAGTTGTTCCGTTGAACGACGCGCTGCGGGAAGAAATTCTTCAGGCGAATAAAAAGATGGCTGAGCAGGCTTTACGCGTGCTTGCGGGGGCGCAAAAAGAATATGAGACGGTGCCGGAGTCTTATGAAGCGAACGACATTGAGAATGGACTTACCTTTTTGGGCTTGAGCGGCATGATCGATCCGGTCCGGCCTGAAGTAACCGGCGCGATTGTCGAGTGCCGTGAAGCCGGCATCCGGCCTGTGATGATCACCGGTGATCATAAAGACACGGCTGTGGCGATTGCGAAGCAGCTCGGGATTATTGCGGATGAATCTGAAGCTGTCATGGGCAGCCAGTTGAACGATATCAGCGACGAACAATTCGAGCAGGATATTGAGAAAATCAGCGTCTACGCCCGCGTTCAGCCGGAGCACAAGGTTCGGATCGTGAAGACCTGGCGGAAGAAAGGCATGATCACGGCCATGACCGGTGACGGTGTCAACGACGCCCCTTCGATCAAGAGTGCGGATATCGGGATCGGGATGGGTATTTCCGGAACCGATGTAACGAAGAACGTGTCGGATATGGTGCTGGCGGACGATAACTTTGCGACGATTGTTGCCGCGGTTGAAGAAGGACGCCGGATTTATGACAATATTTTGAAAGTAATTCAATATTTGTTGTCCTCCAATATCTCTGAAGTGCTCTCCGTTTTCCTCGCCACGCTGATGGGATTTACAATTTTCAAGCCGGTATATCTGTTGTGGATCAACCTGATTACCGATGCGCTGCCGGCGCTGGCGCTGGGCTTTGAGGAAGCGGAAGGGGATCTGATGAAACGGAAACCCCGCGATCCGAAAGCCGGCGTTTTTGCCAATGGTATGGGATTTAATATCGGATATCAGGGCGTTTTAGCTACGGTCATTACGTTGGCTGCTTATTTTATCGGACATTATATGGAAGCGGGCAAGTGGGAAATTACGCAGAGCGCGGATGGCATGACCATGGCCTTCCTGACAATGTCGATGACAGAAATATGGCATTCGTTCAACATGCGCTCTCAGCGGAACTCCATCTTTCATCTGAAATCGCATAACTTCTATCTTTTTGGTGCGATGCTGCTGGCACTGGTAATGACATCTGCGGTTATTTTTATTCCGCCTTTTGCGGCTGCGTTTGATTTCGAACCGATTTCATTGAAGGAATATGCCGTTGCAATGGCTCTGGCGGTCACGATCATTCCGGTGGTAGAAATTGTTAAATTGATTCAACGGAAAACCCGCAAAGAATAATTGCACACGTAGCCGGTGAGGGGAAGTGAGAGCATCTTTCCGGCAGAATTTGATCGCAGACAGCGGATGCCTGTAATATATCAGGCATCCGCTGTCTATTCTCATATTTCCTCTCATGATGTGTGGATATGATCCTGTATAATTAATGACCGAATATGGAATTCCATATCCTGTTTTATATATGAATGCCATTAGCCTGGGTTCTATCCCATGGGAATTCAAAGAGGGGAAGATGGGAAAATATACTTATCATGATTTTGAGAAAGCCGCGGCGGAGATCCGTGCGCAGATGAATATTCAACCGGATACAGCGATCATTCTTGGATCCGGTTTAGGCGGGTTGGCGACTGAAGTCGAGAATCCGCTGGTGTTGGACTACGCTCAGATTCCCGGCTGGCCTATCTCGACGGTTCCCGGCCATAGCGGACGTCTGATCGCCGGCACGCTCTATGGCCGCCCGGTTTTTATTCTGCAGGGCCGGGTGCATTTTTATGAAGGGTATTCGCCGGATACAGTGACATTCCCGGTGCGGGTTTTGACCTGCCTGGGTGTCAAAAATCTGATTGTGACCAACGCGGCAGGCGGACTGAACAAAGCTTATGCCGCGGGGGACATTATGCTGATCACCGATCAGATCGCGCTGGCCGGGTTTTCCGGCGGTAATCCGTTGTGCGGGGCGAATTATGATGAAATTGGTCCCCGTTTTCCGGATATGTCTCAGGCCTACGATCGCCAATATTGTGAATTTGTTCGGGAAGCAGCTGTGAAGACCGGTACAACGGTCTGGGAAGGGACGTATGTCTGGGTCAGCGGTCCTTCTTATGAGACTCCCGCAGAGGTGCGCTTCCTGCGCCTGGCGGGCGGAGACGCCGTTGGCATGTCGACTGTGCCGGAAGTAATTGCCGCGCGCCACGGCGGGTTGCGGGTGCTGGGGATCTTTATGAGCAGGGCTA
>CALCQT010000578.1 GCA_937894825.1 uncultured Anaerolineaceae bacterium | reverse complement strand
CCGCCGTTAACCAATTGGTAAGAGAGAACGCCGGTGAGCACCAGAATATGGAGCAGAATAGTTAACAAGTAAAAAACGATTGCCAGGATCCCGGCAGTTTTTAAATTGATTTTTCGAATTGTATTTAACATGGTTTCACCCTGTATTATTCAGAAAACCGATTTGTAATAGTATTTGACTTCTTTATTCAAGTTTAGCACAGGATAAAAAAGAAAAAATCCAGTCCAACGAAACAGGATGCAAAATTCCGGAAAGATTATCTTTTTATGAGTTGTTCCATCATTTTTGAGATATATTCAAAGTTATTGACTGCTTTTATATCCAACCATCGGTTCAGTATTTCATGATCCCCAAGTTGTTGGAGCTTCATGATCCCAAGTATCGATCCCCAGATGAATGAAATGACAGATTTTTTATCCACTTGCGGATTGATGGATCCGTCTTTAATGCCCTCGTCGAAAACGGAAAAAAGCAGAGTGTAGTAATTCTCCAGCTCATGAGCGTATTCCATCGACGTCTGATCAGCTTTGTCGAGGTGGAACGGACCGAATTTCAAGGCCAGCTTGGCATAGTCAGGATAGACATTAAAGAAGTCAATGTACGACCGGACAATTCCCTCCAATTTTTCAAAACCACTATGGCAGCCCGGCAACATGGACCGAAACAGCAGCATTAATTTCTTTTGCCCTCGGGTATTTATGGCAAGAGCCAAGTCATTTTTACTTTTAAAGTAAAGATAAATGGTACCCTTACTAAGTTCGGCCAATTCAGCAACTTCATCGATGGTTGCCTCTTCAAAGCCTTTAATGAAAAAGATTCTTTCAGCCGCGTCGATGATATCATTCCGGCGCTGTTCTTTTTCACGTGCACGCCTGTCGGTTATGCCCATTTTTTTCATTTCCTTATCGTTCGAATTTGACATAGATTTATTTACATATTAAACGGATCAATGTTGATCTCTTGTCAAATGAATATTCTTATTATAATTTACTGACTATAAGTCATTTACTATTATATAATTTAGTATAACTGAAATGTCATTATGGGTTCGGGAATACCTTAGTTTCATTCGAAGAGGAGGGTGTATTTATGCAGGAATTGTCTTTGGTCACGGGTGCAAGCGGTCTGTTAGGAAATAATCTTGTGCGGGTATTGCTGTCCCACGGGGAAAAAGTCCGCTGCGGTGTCAGGAATCTCACGTTTCTTGAACCCTTCGCGGATCTGGATTGTGAAGTGGTTTACGCCGATATTCTCGACAAAGAATCGCTCCTCTCAGCAATGAGAGGCGTTGACACCCTTTACCATGCTGCGGCTATATTTAAGCACTGGTCCGAAAATCCACAAAAGGAGATTATACAGGCCAACCTTGACGGAACCCAAAATATTCTCGAAGCGGCAGCGGAATGCGGCATCAAAAAAGTGGTTTATGTCAGTTCAATGGCAGCCCTGGATCGTTCCAAAGTCCCGATGGACGAAACCGGTTGGGGTGAAGATTTCCCCAACCCTTATTACAGAGCCAAAAATGATTCCGAGAAACTGGCCTGGGAGCTTGCCGCTCAGCTTGGATTATGGATGGTGACAGTGCTCCCCTCTGGAATCATCGGTCCATTTACTTATGGGCATCTATCGGCGACAAACAGTCTATTGAATATGATCGTTAAAAACAGGCTTCCGTTCAATCCAAACTATTCGTTTAACTTTGTCCATGCCCAAGATGTCGCCAGAGGAATGATCCTTGCCGCACAGAAGGGAAAGAGCGGGGAGCGCTACATCCTCGCTACGGAACCCTCTATCAGTACGACCCGCGTCATGGAAATTGCGGAAACATTGTTTCCGGGAACCAAAAAGCCGCCGATACTGCCAAAGGCGCTGCAACTAATTTTGGCGGCCATGTCAGCCGGGATAAGCAGCGTTACGCACAATCCACCGGCTCTGATTGCCGGAAACATCAGGCACTTTTATATGGCCGATGAGACTATGAATATTTCGAAAGCAAGAAACGCGCTCGGCTATGAACCCATGCCGCCGGAAAAGGCAATCCGCGAAACACTGCTGCATTTAGCCACACAAAATTTTTAATTGCCTGCGTTTCGATAATCAATTCATTGGGGACAACTGTCATGGCAGTGAATTGTCTTCGAAGTCTGTCAAACTGGGTAAATCAAAAAGTAGTGGTAATAAACATACCGTACGAAAAAATCGTACAGTTTGAGTATGCGTTCTGAAGAAGGGAAATGCGTCTGATAAGAAAAGAAAAACAATAATCGGATGCCTCCTTTCTCAGTAATCAGGGAGATTCCTGTCCAAACAGGAATCTCAGCGATCAATTTTGATCTAAATCAAAAACCAATCCACGCCGGCATGCACCGTTCTTGCAATCTGGCATATTCTCATGAGCCCAGATTATGTCGGAGTTAATACTGTTCACTCACGAAAGGTTTGTTGATAATGTGCCCCGCTCTTCCAGTAAATGAAAAGCACGATCAGGCATGACAAGGTCTGCGCAATGCCAATCCGCAGACTCTGCATCTCATCCGCGCCGGTAGCCGTCACAACATGCAATATGTTGATCACAAAATTGTTTACGAAATGATCCGCCATCGGCAGCCAAAGCGAGCCGCTGATTTTTAATAGCAAGGCGAACTTTGCCCCGGCGATCGCACTGGTAACGACCAACATCAGGGAGGCCATGACCGCACCGGAAGCACTTCTGTTCCCGTCCAGAAACTCCCGCACCGGCGCCGCGATATGCCAAATACCGAACAATACCGAAGAGATGACGAGGGAGTTAATAAAGGAGTACCTGGTCTCCGCCAGCTTGATGAACAGACCGCGAAAGACACCCTCCTCCATCACGACATTGATAATATTGCCGAAAATGCACAACAGAAAGAAGATCAGTCCGGTCTGAAGGCTCTTGTTGTCATCCAGCGCATAACTGGTCACGTAAACCTGCAGGGAAGGAGCGACGCCGCGTGAGCGCTGTATCAAGAATTCACTCCCGTAAGCCACCAGGAACACGGACGCGCCGAGCAACAAACCCAAAAGGATGTTCTTTCCCGCGGATCGGAGCGTGAAGCCGGTTTCAGACCAGGTGAGCGAAAAATACCGCAGTGCAAGCGCCAGCACGAGAATGCCGGTCAGCTTATGGAGAAAGGCCTCGCCAAAAATGCTTTGATCGGTCCGGATCACAAGATATTCAATTATCCGGAAAACAGCGCAAAGTAAATATATCAACAGAATCGGTTTTACCGGATTCAAAAGTTTTGTTTTTTCCATAACCATGTCCCTTGTAGACAGATATTTTTGCAATTTCCATTACCGGATCAGAATAAAAATGCGTCTTATCTATCTATACGGATCAAAGGCGGAAAATATGCACCGCAGTCAGTAACAGCTTCTTACCAAAATGGTGCGGGGCGTTACAACTGAGGACGGATTGATCATGTCAACCGCCTGGTTTTAATAAAAAGATGTCCTCGGGATCAGATCATCTGACGCACGGGGACACCTTTGGCCCATTTTTGGCTTTTGCGACAAAGTTAACCAGATATCAGCTAACTTTCAGGAGTAAATTCATCCGCCGTTTCAAACGCACCGGTGTATAACTGATAGTATCGTCCTTTCGCCGCGATCAGATCATCATGACTGCCGCGTTCAATTATTTGACCCTGGTCAAGCACAATGATCGCTTTTGAATTTTGGATCGTGGAGAGCCGGTGCGCAATGACCAGCACCGTGCGGCCCTTCATCAGCGCATCCATCCCTTTTTGGACCAGCTTTTCAGTGCGGGTATCAATGCTGGAGGTTGCCTCATCGAGAATCATCACCGGCGGATCAGCCACAGCAGCGCGCGCGATAGCCAGAAGCTGCTGCTGCCCCTGCGACAGGCCGGACCCATCGCCGGCAATCTCGGTGTCATACCCTTTCGGCAATCGGGAAATAAAACTGTCTGCCCCGGCCATTTTGGCTGCCGCAACAACTTCCTCGTCTGTGGCATCCAGCTTACCAAAGCGGATATTGTCCTTCACGGTACCACTGAATAAATTGGTATCCTGCAGCACAATACCCAAAGAATGGCGCAAATCGGCCTTCTTTATCTTCTTAATATTAATCCCATCGTAGCGGATTTTACCATCCGGAATGTCATAAAAGCGATTGAGCAGATTGGTGACGGTCGTTTTTCCTGCGCCCGTCGCCCCCACAAAGGCGATTTTCTGTCCCGGTTTTGCATAAAACGAAACATCCTGCAACACTGTCTTTTCGCCATCGTAACTGAAAGTCACATCATCAAAAACAATGTCACCCTTCAATTCTTCATATGTCACTGTGCCATCGGCATGCGGATGCTTCCAGGCCCATACGCCGGTATGTTCAGGCGTCTCAATCACTTCACCCTGAGAATCATGTACAGCATTCACCAAAGTCACGTACCCTTTGTCCTGCTCCGGCAGCTCGTCCATCAGTGCAAAGATCCGTTCAGCCCCGGCCAATGCCATGATAACAGCATTCACCTGTTGCGACATCTGACCGATCGGTTGGCTGAAGGATTTTGTGAGTTGCAGGAAGCTGGCAATTCCCCCCAGTGTGAGCCCACCTACGCCGCCGATTGCCAGCATCCCGCCGGCAATCGCAACCAACACATAAATCAGATTGGATAAATTGGCCATAATCGGCATCAAGGCATTGGCATACTTATTCGCACTGCCGCTGCTTTTGAAAAGCTGATCATTTTTTTCGTCAAATTTCTGCTTCGATTCATCCTCATAACAGAACACCTTGACCACTTTTTGACCGGTTATCATTTCTTCAATGTAGCCATTGATACCGCCCAGATCCTGCTGCTGTTGGACAAAAAAGCCGCGGCTCTTTCCGATGACCATATTCGACGCTCTGAGCATCAGAAAGATCATGATCAGCACCAGCACCGTGAGCGGGACACTGGTATAAAGCATCGCGCAAAACACCAGCACGATCGTTACGGCCGACGAAAACAACATCGGAATGGCCTGGGAGATCATCTGCCGCAACGTATCGACATCGTTCGTAAACCGGCTCATGAGATCCCCATAACTGTGCGTATCAAAATAACGAATCGGAAGTTTTTGCATTTTTTCAAACATTTCGTCGCGAATTTCTTTTTGTACGCCCTGTCCGATGATAATGACCTGCCAGTTATAAACAAAGGTTGAAATGACTCCGACCAGGTAAACGATGCCCATCGTGCCGATTGCCCAAAGAAGGTTCGTGAAATCCGGGTTCTGGACGCCCAGCAATGGCCCGATAGTATCGTCAATCAAAATTTGCAAGAAAAGTGAACCTGCCACGCCGGCAGCGGAGCTGATCAGAACAAAAATCAATACAATTATAAAACGCAGCCGGTAGGTGCCGGTGACATACCGCATCAGCCGCTGAATCGTTTGCGGGTTGAATTTCCCGGGTTGCGCATTTTTTAAATTAGGCCGCATCATCGTCGAAACCTCTTTTCTGCTGTGACTCGTATACTTCCTTATAAATTGCGCTGTTTTCCATCAGATCGGCATGCGATCCGATCGCGCTGACGCGCCCATCGTCCAGGACGATAATCTGATCAGCTTCCTGCACCGATGACACGCGTTGTGCAATGATGATTTTCGTAATATCGGGAATCTCTTCCCGGAAAGCCTTGCGTATCAGCGCATCGGTTCCTGTGTCCACCGCACTGGTGGAATCATCCAGAATCATAATTTTTGGATTCTTGATCAACGCTCTGGCAATGCAAAGCCGCTGCTTCTGTCCGCCGGACACATTCTTGCCGCCCTGTTCAAGCCAGGTATCATACCCATCCGGAAACGTGCGAATAAAGGCATCCGCCTGCGCCAATTTGCAGGCAGTTTCCATCTCTTCATCACTGGCATCTTTTTTACCCCAGCGTAAATTGTCTTTGATCGTTCCTGAGAATAAAACATTCTTTTGCAGCACCATGGCCACCTGATCTCGAAGCGCCTCAATATCATACTCCCGGACGTCGATCCCGCCAACCTCGACACTGCCATCCGTCACATCGTACAGCCTTGGAATGAGTTGCGTCAGGCTGGACTTGCCACTGCCTGTGCCGCCGATAATGCCGACCGTTTGGCCGGAAGAAATTTCTATGTCAATATCACGCAGGCATAACTCACCCTCTTTGCCGCGGTAGCCAAAACTCACATTGCGGAAACGGACCGACCCATCGCTGACTTCCCTGATCCGACCGTTGGGCATATCGACCGTTTCCTTGAGCACCTCTGAAATCCGGCGCATGGAAGTTCTGGACATCGTAATCATGACAAAAACCATGGACAACATCATCAAACTCATGAGAATTTGTACCGCGTAGGTCAAAAGACTCATTAATTGTCCGGTGGTAAAAGTTTCGCTGACAATCATCTGAGCGCCTAACCAGCAGATCAACAAAGTACAGGCGTACATACAAAACTGCATCAGGGGGCTGTTAAACGCCAGAATTTTTTCTGCCCGTACAAAGTTTTGGTAAATATCCCCGGAAGCACTTTTGAACTTCGCTGTCTCATAATCTTCCCGAACAAAGCTTTTTACCACCCGAATCCCCCGCAAGTTTTCCTGAACCACACGATTCAAGCGGTCATACAGCTTGAAGACCTTTGAGAAAATCGGAGTGGCGTTCAACATGATAATTGCCAGCCCGACAGCCAACGCGGGGATAATCGCGACAAATATCCAAGCCAGTCTCGAATTGATTGAAAAAACCGTAACCACCGAAAAAATGATCATCAACGGGGCCCGGGCACAAACACGGATAAGCATTTGAAAAGCGTTTTGGACGTTCGAGACGTCTGTCGTCAGCCGGGTAACAAGACCACTGGTAGAAAACGTGTCGATATTGGCAAAAGAAAAGTCCTGAATCTTGTAATACATCCGCTGCCGCAAATCCTTCGCAAACCCTGTCGCAGCCCCCGCCGCAAACCAGCCGGACAAAAGACCGCTCACAAGAGAACATAGACATAATAAAACTAATATGAGACCTATTTTGACCAATGCGTCCATGCTGCCACCGGTGATGCCCTGATCGATCATATCCGCCATATATAAAGGGATCATGATATCCATGACCACTTCAATAATGACAAAAAGGGGCGTCAAAATCGCGTCTCGTTTATACTGCCCTATATTTTTCATATAGGAAATCCTCCAAATTTGTTCATAATTTATTCGCTTCCTTGCTGTCAGCAACCTAACAATCGGCTTTTTATTAATGCCGCCTGAGATCAGGCGGCTTATTCCTGGGCGTTATCTGAAATTTTTTTAAGCGTCCTGAAAAATTGTTCCATTTCCCGCGGTGGGATATTCCTGGTCAGACGAACCTGAAGTTGGTCAAGATTGGCTCTCGCGATCTTATCCAACTCTTTTGCTTTTTCGGTCAGGATGATCTTTTTTAGCCGGGAATCCACCGCGTCATGCGTCCGTTGAATAAGGCCCTGTTTCTCTAAAAGCTTTAATATCCCGCTTGCCGTGGACCGGCGGATGTTGAATTCGGCTTCGATATCCCGCTGGTAAATATTTGCAGATTCCTCCTGTTCACCAAGAAAGCCCAAAATCGCATATTGCATTCCGGTTAAATTCGCATCATTCTGTTCGATTGCCGTCCGTTCCAGCAAACGTTTTATTTGATTGCTCAGCGACTTTATCCGAAAAGCCAATGGTTGTTCATCATAATTCATGCAGCCTCCTAACTTTCAGGTAC
>CALCQT010000577.1 GCA_937894825.1 uncultured Anaerolineaceae bacterium | reverse complement strand
CGGGAACTGATTTAAAAACCAACCAGGAATTTCATTTCGAGGCTTATGCTACAATATTTATTGAGTGCGGTTTTTAAATCAGTTCCCGGCTCATTTGTTATAAAATTATTCATGACTTATGACATATTCCTCATAGAATGATTGCTGAGAAAAATTGTAACATTAATTAGGCATTTGATTTTTCCGAAACGACATGCTTGACGGGCAATTTAAACCGTTTTTCCTTTGCTTTGTGGTGTGCAATGCTTTTCTCATTTTGCATCGGGGAATAAAGAAAAGCCCGAAAAACAGGAAAATCATCAGGCTTTAAGTAAGCTCCGAATGTTTGATGAACGAGGAAAATTAATGAGAGAAAAACAGGTAACAAACATTCCACAAGCGCGCAGTGAAAGCGGCCTAACCAATTCCCCATTAAAAGACATCATAAAACTTCTGAATTCTTAGGGATAAACACAAAAAATTGAGTAAGAAAAGAGGAAAAAGCGATAAGTGCGAAGGTATCTATTGTTTGAGGATGAACATCAATTGCTGAGTCAAAGAACTCTTCTATTTTGATAAACTACCTTGAAATAATCACAAAATATAAAAAAACATCCGCGGATATAGCCCTCTGCGGATGTTTTTTCCCTCTAAAGCGTTTCCAGCATCTCCAGATCGACCTGGAAGGTTTTCGTCTCTCCCGGTTGAATGAACTTCAGCTTCCCTTCGGCTCGCATCCGGTCGCGTCCATCCACATGACAGTTGGCCGGTTCAAGCCCCATCACGTAGTCCCGCACACCCATCGCTTTCCATTGAACAAACGAGTCCAACACTTTCGGATCAAAGCGGATTGCCAACCCCTTGCGGTGCTTGGGCTGGAAAATCCGTGCCAGTCCTTCATCAGAAAAGGTATGATAATAACACATCTCCGTGTAACCGGCCTGCGGCGGGATGACCTGATTGCGGGTATCGAACCCTGTCTCCGCATGCGCATTGCGCGAAACAACCTGGTCTGATCGGATATCCAGCACGCTGTCTTCATCCAACAGTGGATAACCGATGTTGATATGGTACAGGATCATGAGCGGACTGGCCTGATCGCCGACATTGGTCACCTGATCCGTGATCGTGATCCGGTTTTCGTTCAGCGGGCAGCGGATCGTGCGCTGCTGGATCAGCTTCTCCGCAAACATCCCGGCGTGACGCAGTGTGGCATGAATGCGTAAATCATCGCCGCTTCGCTCCCAATAAATATGTTCCGCCGGGGTGTTGTTCGCTCTCCCATGCAGCCCGAGCGATTCGCCCGCGTCCACTGAAGGGGAGCCGGCGTTCGTCCAGCCGCAGGTGGCCAGAAATCCCAGATTACAGGTCTTCAGCCAACCGGTACCCGCATCATCATAATACGCCGGGGCGATATACCCGTTGATCGGGAAAAAGCCATAGTTTAATCCCTGATAAGACAGACGCGCAATGTCCGCGCCGCGGTCCGCAGAGACAGTAAACTCAAGCCCCAGTCCGTTGCGAACCTGGAACAGGCGCATGCCATCGCCTTTTCCGCCAACCAGACGGTGTTCTTCCACGCCATAAAGCTGCGACTCATGTCCGATATAATTTTCTCTTTTCTGATCCATAGTCACTCCTTGTTTTCTGTTTGGACAGCCTTCTTTATTGTACCGCCGCCCATAACAGGCACCAACCATTTCCCATTTTTCAGGCTCCGTTTTGCCGCCGGTATAGTAAAATTCGATCTGCGGGAAAGATCGTTTGCAATTTCGAAAACTATTACAAACGCACTTCCCGAACAAAACAACCTATCCAGAGGATTTTTCATGACGTTGAACCAAAACACCGCGATAGAAATCATCCGCAGCCTCCCGGAGGAACGCGAAATCCGCCATGCCGTCTTTGATTTTGACGGCACCTTGTCCCTGGTCCGCGAAGGCTGGCAGGCCATCATGATCCCCATGATGGTCGAAATCCTGCTGCAGACGCCCGCCCATGAGGAAGCGGCGGAAATCAGTCAACTGGTGCGCGGCTTTGTCACAGACCTGACCGGGAAACAGACCATCTTCCAAATGATCCGGCTGGCGGAGGAAGTGGAGAAGCGCGGCGGCAAGGCCGAAGATCCGACCGCCTACAAGGATGAATATCACAAGCGGCTGCTGGCCCGCATTCAGCACCGTCTGGACGGGCTGCGCGGCGGCAGCATCCAAGCCGAAGAACACCTGGTTCCCGGTGCGATCGAAATTCTGGAGGCCCTCAAAGAACGGCAGGTGCGCTGTTACCTGGCATCCGGAACCGACGAGGCCTATGTACTGGACGAGGCAGCCCTGCTGGGTCTGACGCCGTATTTTAACGGGATTTACGGCGCACAGGACGACTACGTGAATTTCTCAAAACGGATCGTCATCCAGCGCATCATTCGAGAAAACAATCTGAGCGGACCGGAATTCGCCGGGTTCGGCGACGGATTCGTGG
>CALCQT010000576.1 GCA_937894825.1 uncultured Anaerolineaceae bacterium | reverse complement strand
TTCATGCCAGCCCTGTTCCCAGCCATCTGAGCACATCCGAATAAACCGCTGCATAAATTCAAGTTCGGTAATTGTCATGATCAAGCCCTCACCTGCAAAACGGTTTTTTCATAGTCGATCACACGATTAAACCAGTCTTCGTTCACTGGAACATTCTGCCGCTTACAATATTCTTCCCAAACCGTCCCCAACGGAAGGGTCTTACATTCTTCCTGCAACATAAGGAGTTCAGTGAATTTTCCTTCCTTCTGCAGCTCAGCCAGTTTCGCGTTGGGCAACAACAGTGCGTTCAACAAACCTTTCTGCATATTGCGGGTTCCAATCCCCCAGGCAGCAATTCGATTGATCGAGGCATCGAAGAAATCGAGCCCGATCAGCACCCGATCCAATGCATCGTTGCGCACAATTTCCTTGGAGATTTCAATGATTTCATCGTCCAGGCGCACGACATGATCACTGTCCCACCGCATCGGCCGGCTGACATGAAGCGGAAGCAGATCGAAATAACACAAAAGCGCGGAAATTTTGTCGCTGATAACCTCTGTCGGATGGTAATGCCCGCTGTCAAGCAGATTGTAGACCCCCTTGTGGGAAGCGGCGTATCCCAAATAGAATTCATGAGAGCCGACGGTGTAGGCTTCAAGCCCGATCCCAAAAACCTTGCCTTCGACGGCATCAATCACGCCGTCTAGTTTTTCAGCAAAAATCTGGTCGAGGCTATCTTTGAGCAATAGGCGCGGACTGAGACGATCCGCCGGAATGTCTTTCAACCCGTCCGGAATCCAGAGGTTGTAAAGGCAGTGCGTGCCCAGTTCTTTGGCAAAATAAGCCGCAATTTTTCGGCAGGCGATCCCATGGCGAATCCAGAAATCGCGGATTTTCGGATCAGGATTGGAAAGCGTCAACCCCACAGCCAGCGGATGGCTGAAAAAAGTCGGATTGAAGTCCAGTCCCAGCCCTCTTTTTTTTGCATAATCGACCCAGGCGCTGAAATGCCATGGTTCCAGTTCGTCCCGGTCAACTTTCTGCCCCTTTTCAAAAATGGCATAACTGGCGTGTAAATTCAACCGTTTTCTGCCGGGAATCAACGAACAGGCCTTATCAAAGTCAGACATCAATTCATCCGGGGTGCGAGCTTTCCCGGGATAATTGCCAGTAGTCTGGATTCCGCCGGATAAACCGGTATCGTTATTCTCAAAACCAATAACATCATCGCCTTGCCAGCAATGGATGCTGATCGGTACACGCTCGAGGAGTTTCAGCGCGTTTTCAGTATCAACCCCCAATTCGGCATAGCGTTTAGACGTCAGTTCATACATAGTATTCATATCTGTCCTCCTGATTTTCAGATTTTTGGTTCATATTTTTTGATTTTGAAGCTCTCACGCACAACCTTGCGGGCTTCGGCAAGGTCTTTAAATTCACCCGCTACGATCATTTGGATCAGTAAATTACCCAGTGCGGTACCTTCCGTCGGACCGGCATAAACGGGCAGCCCCGTGGCATCTGCTGTCATTTGATTCAGCAATTCATTTTTGCTGCCCCCTCCGACGATATTGATCGAAGTAAATTTTCTATCGCAAAGTACTTCCAGGTTTTTTATTGCTTTCTGATAGCAATCAACCAGGCTGTGATAAACACAGGCCAGAAGTTGCGGAAGATCAACCGGTGCAGGATATCCACCTTCAGCAAGAGCTGCTTTGATTTCTTCCATCATATTCCCGGGAGCAAGAAAACGGTTGTCATTAACATTGACACGACCATCATAGCTTAGCGCTCCCGCAGCCATATCGGCCATATCAGCAAAACTGTAACGCTTACCATGCTCTCGATGAATACATTGTAGAATCCATAATCCCATAATGTTCTGCAGATAACGGTATCGCCCCTGATACCCCCCCTCATTGGTAAAGCCTGCCTTACGGCTGTTTTTATCACAGAGCGGGTTTTCGTTTTCAACCCCCAACAACGACCATGTTCCGCTCGAGAGGATTACAGCATTTTCATCAACAGATGGAACGGACACAAATGCGCTCGCCGTATCATGCGTGGTAACCTGGAGAACCGATATGTTGAAACCGACTTTACGGCGTATCTCCGGGCTGAGATCGCCAAGAATATTTCCCGGCATATTCAGTTCCTGTTCAAAGAGCCCGAGCGGGATGCCGGCCGCTTTCAGCACAGTGCGATCCCATTGACGCTCAACAGCGTTGAGCATGGCCGTGGTCGAAGCTTCTGTGTATTCATTAGCTTTTCTGCCTGTCAAACGAAAAGCAAGATAATCCGGAATCATCAAAAAAGATCCCGCCTGTTCTTTGTGCTCCGGGAACTCACTGAAATGGGCCATAAGCTGATAGATCGTGTTGAAGGGTTGTTTGGCGATACCGGTCCGCCCATATAACGCTTCAAAACTGAATGTTTTTTCCAGTAAAACATCCATGCCATGGGTACGATTGTCACGATAGCTGTATGCTTCGCCAAGTATTTCATTATCCGCATTCAGCAATACATAATCGACACCCCAGGAGTCGATCCCCAGGGAAACGGGTTCAAAACCCGTTATCTTGCAGTTTCGCAACCCTGTCAGCACATTCTGAAACAAGGTCTCAATCTCCCAGCAAAAATGTCCGTTCTTCTCAATGAAATTATTTTCGAAGCGATGGATTTCTTTAAGCTCCAATCGCCCGTCATTCAGCTTACCAAGAATATGCCGTCCATTGGATGCGCCAATGTCAACAGCAAGGTAGGATTTCATATGAAACTCCCTTCACTGGTATATAAAATAATTATTGATTAGATCAGGGAAAAAAACAAGGACGGGATTTGAAGTCTAACCGCGTCCTTGTTTAACTTAATTGTATTTTGGAAGAAGGTATTTTAGTCGCATCGCTGCCGTCTCTGACCTCTCGGGGTGAACTACCCGACACACGTTTAAAAAGCCGGTAAAAATAACTGGAATTGCTGTACCCAACCGCTTCGCTGATTTCCCTTACGCTGAGATCGGTAGTCTTTAAGAGTTGCTCCGCCTTGCAGATACGTTTTTTCTGCAAAAGGTCTGTGCAGCTTTCACCGGTAGTTTCCCTGACCAGCCGACTGAGGTAAGCAAGTGACACACCGCGACGTTTGGCAAGCGCCGAAAAGTCAGCCTGCTGATAATTATTCTCGATCTCCGCCAGGGCGTCCACGACCAGAATATGCGGTTTTTTCTGCTTTCCGGAATCGGCCACCAGATTAATATGACGCAACAAATACATGAAAAGCAGCCCCATTGTCGTTTGATTAATGCGTTGTGTGGTCATCTGTGGTGCGAGCAAGGAATAAACCATGCTCTCCAAAATACTCTGGATCGGCGGGATTTCGGAAACACAGAAATGCAGATATGCCACATTATAATCGCCATAACGCAGACCATCGACCAGAAATTGCACGATCAGATTGTCAGATTGGATCATATCCAGTGCCACATCAAAAAACTGCGGCTGCACAATGAAGTTAACACCGATGTCATTCTGCTCCGCCCGATCGATCCTATGAGAAGCATGCCGATTAAAAAGCAGTAATTCACCCGTTTGAAGATTGATAACTTCGCCTCCGCCCATCGTATGGCGAGTGCTTCCCTGCAGCATATACATAATCTCAACATAATTATGGGTGTGCATTGGAAAGTCTGTGAAACGCGTATGTTGACGAATGGTAATAAGCGTTTCGTCCTTCAGCAGTTTCCGACTATCCGCCATAAAGCTGCCGGCAAAAGAATAGTTTTCGCGGTTAAGAAGTTGCCCGCTGAGGATCAATTGTTCTTCCGGTGTTGGCTGGCTGAGCCGTTCAATAATATCGTTCCTCATGTATTTATTATATGAGGCTATCAGAAAACGGGATAGATCATTGAGGTTGAAAGGCCTTTTCTCGAAAATTCTATAAACCGGATGGACATTGGCTCAATGTCAATTTATAATTTTTAAAGAAGGTGATTTTCAGTACGAAATGAAATCAAAGTTTCGAAACAAGCTATTCCTTGCTTATGCCTCCCTGACGACTCTGATCGTGATCATTTTTACTGTGATCATGCTGAATTTTGTCATGCGTACAAACCGCAATCTTGAAATCTTTCATCAGCAGGAAATGCTGAATAGCAATGTCAAAGAATTGAACGCTCTGTTCCACTCCATGGATACCCTGGCTGCTCAGGCTGCGGTCAACATGGAATTAATGAATTTTTTCATCCCGCTTGATAACGACAATAATCCGGATAACTATTTTCTTTCAAATCTGCTGGATTCAATCCGGGCCGCCAGCATTCTGGCCACCATCAACAGTACCAGTAATTCCGCACTGCGGATCAGCATCTTCAATACCCATGGAGATTACATCAGTTCCGGGAGACTGTATGAAACGCCGGAAAAGATCGCGAGCTCATTGCAAGAGAATGCGCTGGAGGCCTACATGGTACAAAACGAAGCACATCTTTTTGGCCCGCATACTGATTTCTGGTCCGACAATACGAATATCCGTCTTTTCACGCTATTGCGGCCACTGGCGACATCACTTACCTCGAAAAATTATGGGTATATTGCTGTTCAGAATAATGTCACAACGCTGAATGAGTTTAAGCTTTGGGATGAAGCGGATGGCGTCCAACATATTCTACTTAACGGAGACCTTTCTCCGGTACTGGCTGGCAACAACGGTATAGCCCGCATATTGCAGGAGAACACACTGCCTGAAAACAACACTTTCAGTTACATGCGGAACGACATTGGAGAGAAGGTGATTGTTTTCGCCTCCAAGCTTGACCTTTCAGATTGGACGCTTTACCGAATTCTACCTGCCGGCCAGTTGAATATTCCTTACCGCCTGGTCTATCATCAGTTGGTTTTATATGCTTGCGGACTGCTGGCGATTTTACTGTTCATCGTATACATTCTTGCAGATCACATCTCGATCCCTTTGCGCAATTTCAGCTCCACGATAGAGAACATCAACCTGGATAACCTGACGCAAACCGATAGTTTCATCAACGGAGCCGCTTCTGAGGAACTGCAAACACTTGATCGTACATTCCGTTCTGTGTTGCAGCGATTGAATCAGTCGATCGATTTTGAGATGAAAGCATACCTGCGCGCATTGCAATCCCAGATGAATCCGCATTTCCTCTATAATATGCTTTCCGCCATTATAGAATCCGCGGATGAAGATAACAGCCCCCGAACGGTCGCAATGT
>CALCQT010000575.1 GCA_937894825.1 uncultured Anaerolineaceae bacterium | reverse complement strand
TTTGGATACAAAATTTTCCGGAGTCAGCCGGAACTGGAAAAGGCGATAGTGACGTTATACGAGCAGGATGTGCTGCGTTATATCTCTCAGGGGCTGAGCGCTGTGGTGTATACACAGGTGAGCGATGTGGAAGACGAGATAAACGGTCTGTTTACATACGATCGAAAAGTTGTCAAAATCGACGAACAAAAGATGCAGGATATGAATAAACGGCTGTATGAAGCATTCAACAAAACTGTGAAAGACTGCTGATTTCAGGATCAAGAGCCAATTTTGGGGATTTTCCTGGAGTGATCTCGCAACTAGTGATCTCGCAGCTGTCCCTGCTGGGGCATCAAATATGCCGGCTTTGATACCCGAGTCTTTGTAGATTCCAAGTTTTGACCGGGAGAAGCGACGAACTGCCTGAAATGAGCTCCGGATGGATTCAGTTCGAGGCACCGGACAGGTCCGCAGATGTTCATGCCGCTAAGAGCGTTTGAAGAATAAAGTCAGCTGCCTCTGACGCGCCATTCGTGGGTATCAACTGCCCTTTGGATGGTTGGAGGGCTGACAATCGCGCTATATCTTCAGCGAGGTCAAAGCTTTCGAAGTGTTCGCGGCTGATTTCAACCGTGAAATCCTGGTCCTGCAGGTAGCCACGAAAATCTTCCGACTCCCGAAAATCATCTCGCAACAGGTAGCCAAAAGGCGTCCGTTGGGCGCTGACTTCCGCGATGGTGCTGTAACCGGCTTTGCCGATCACGAAATCGGCCGCGGCGACCAGATCCGGATGATAAAAGCCCGAACGATGAGGCAGAATGGTGATGGCCGGATGGCGGGGCGGGGCTGTAAAATTGCCCGGGATCACCAGCTTGACGTCTTGTGGAACGGTGGCCTGGGACGTGATATTCTCAAAATCATTGGGGATGCCGCCCATGCTGATCAGTCCCATTTTCTCTCCCGGCTGAATGCCCAGCCGGCGGCGCGTTTCGACAGGATCCTGGCGCGGTTCGCGGCTGACTGGATGGATGATGTGGGCGCCACCTTTGACGCCGCCGCAGAACGGGATCAACTGGCAATGATTTTCCACGCTGCTGTAAATTGCCGCCAATTCCCGGATGATGCCCTGAAAAGCGGGATGTTGCGCGGTAAAAGGTTGATAGATCCAATCCCAGGTGAAGTTTTCGAACAGGAGCGATGGAATGCCCGCGGATTGCGCAGCTTGGATCCCCAGCGGTGAAATGTCGCAAGCGACCAGATCATAAGTCTGCTCCCGCAGGAGAGCTCCGGTCTGCACGGCTTTTGCGTCAAGGGCTGCAAGAAAATCGCTGACAGCGCGTTCTGTGGCCGGAATATCCATTTCCATTGGGTTTTTCTGGATGATGCCGATATCGCTGCGGGTGGGGATATAGTTTCGGATTTCCGCTTGGGAATCCGCGAAGAACCATTGCGGTGAACACATCGATTTGAATTTCGGGCTCTTCTTGTTGCAGTGCGCTGATGATTGCGGCGGAGCGGGAAGCATGGCCGAACCCGTGTGAGGAAATGAAATAAGCGATTTGTTTTTCTGCCATACCCAATAAATCCTGTATTTTCTGATCTTGCATGGTCCGCTCTGTAGGCCAGATGCGAAGGAAAGTCTGTTTTATGTCTGAATTCACCGGCGTTGTCGAACTCGCTGACAATCTTATCACAGGTTCAAATTCCAAAATCTGAGGTCTCCTTTGCCATTTTCGCTTTCATTACACATCTTTTATATAAAATCCCATTTTGAGGTTTTCGCGATATCTTACAATTGTTTCGACTGAAACGGGTACAATTAGGGGAAAATGGACGACAGAAAAACGCAGTACCAAAAAATATTCGCGATATTTATTCCGCTGGCGCTCAGTTGGCTGTTTATGTCGGTGGACAATCCGGCTGTATCAGCCATTGTCAGCCGTCTGAGAGATCCGGAAAACTCACTCGCGGCCCATGGCGGGATTGTATACCCGATTTCACTGATCATTGAAGCCCCAATCATATCGTTGATCTCAATCTCTATCGCACTTTGTAAAGACTGGTTGAATTATCAGAAACTCTACCGCTTTATGATGCTCCAGTGTTTTTTTCTGACAGTTCTGCATGCGTTGGTGAGTTTTACCCCGCTTTATTATGTCGTCGTCCGGAATATCATCGGCGCTCCGGAGGAACTGTTGCCTTATGCCAGGACCGGGCTGATGCTGATGCTGCCCTGGACCTGGGCGATCGGATACCGCCGTTTTTATCAGGGGGTGCTGATCCGGTGCGGATTTTCCAGGATGGTCACGCTCGGTTCACTGGTGCGGATGGCTTCGATGCTGTCGGTCCTGTTTGCTGGTTATCTGATGCGGGATCATTTTTCCGGGACGATGGTTGCCGCGGCAGCGTTATCCACCGGCGTCGTAGCGGAAGCAATTTATGCCGGCGCGAAAGGCCGTCCGGTGGCAAAGGCCTATCTGGATCATGATCCGAACGCGGAAGTGATCTCCTGGCGGGATTTGTTCATTTTCTCATTTCCGTTGGTCGTGACACAAATACTCAATTTTGGCTGGATGTCATTGGGAAGCGCGGCCATGAGCCGGATGATCAATCCGATTGCCTCGCTGGCGGTCTGGCCGGTCCTTTCCGGATTGCTGAATATCCTGCGTGCTTTTGGGTATACCTGCAATGAAGTGACGCTAACGTTATTGTCCCGCAAGGGTTTTTATGAAACTGTGCGCAGATTCTCCATTTATGTCGGACTTGCTTCAACAGGAATCTATCTGTTGTTCCTGGTCACACCTTTGGGTGATTTCTGGTTTGTCCGGTTTTCCGGATTGACCGGGGAGCTTGCCGCGTTAGCGCAAGGAGCGCTTTCACTGGTCTTTCTGATCCCGTTCTCCAACGCGCTTTTGAGTTTTTACCAGGCCATCCTTTTGCATAATAAGAAAACAAATGGCATCCTGCAGGCCTTGCTGGTGTTTTTTGTCATCATTGGTGCGTTCATGGCGGTTGGAATCCGGACGCAGCGCTGGCAGGGAATTCTGGTCATCGCGCTGGGCATGAACGTCGCGCTGGTCGTGCAGACACTGGTCTCAATGCTGCAATCCAGGCGATTTGTGCCGGAACCGTCGATTGAACCACTCAGATCAATGGAGCTTCAATAACATTCCCGATCAGTTGATAATCCAGTTTCTGATTGGGATTCGGCTTGACAGCGTTTTGCCGGATCGAAAGAACTTCCTCCGCTTCAATCAGCGGTACAGCGTGCTCCGTTTTGACCAGCCGGGCAATCTTCGCCAGCAGCCGTTCCTCCGTTTGATTCCTTTCCGGCGCTGTGAAGAGCGGATGCCAAGCCGGCAGCGGACGGCGTTCGTAGATGCAGCGATAGGCGCAGTGTTTGGGCATCCAGAAACGGGCCAGATCGATCGCGTGCGGTGAGATTCGGGCGCAGGTTGGCATTTTCTCGAACCGTTCTGAGTAGGACGTGCAATTTCCGCATTGTGTATCAAGAAAAGGGCAGGCGACACGGGTCAACAAATATTCACCGGTTTCATAGTCATCGATTTTATACAGGCAGCAGAGTCCGCAGCGGTCGCAAAGCAACTCCCATTCCGTTTCGGTGAAGAGACGAGCCAAATCAATGGTTTCTGTCATCAGCCGGATCCCCCTTGGTGTTTTTTTTCGAGTAAAGAAAGAAATGAGGCGCTGAACGCGTCGGGGTCATTCAGCGTCAGAAGCGGGCGTATTTGTTCCATCGGAAGCCCGATTTTCTGCAGATAGATTTTCGCGTGTTTTCTGAAGATCACACAGCCTCTTTCCGATCCATGAAATTCTTTCATCCGCCTGAGATGATCCCGCACCGTTTCCTGAAACAATGGTCCCGGATCGTCGGATGCGTCAAATCCGGCAAAAATCCAGGGGTTGGTAATCGCAGCCCGGCCAATCATCACCGCGTCACATTTTGTGGTTTCCATCATTCTCTGCGCGTCGGCGACGGTGCGTACATCCCCGTTTCCGATCACCGGGATTGAAAGACGCTGTTTGAGCAGGGCGATGGCGTCCAAGTCAATTGTACCGGAGAACAACTGTTCCCGGGTTCTGGCATGAAGGGTTATAGCAGCGGCGCCGCAATCCTGGGCAATGCTGCCGATTTCGAGAAAATTCTTTGTGTGCTCGTCCCAACCCAGGCGGATTTTGACGGTAACCGGAACGGGCAGTGTTTTCACCAGCCCTTCGACCATGGCGGCGATTTTTTCCGGGTGCCGCAGCAGTCCGGCGCCGGCGCCGCGATTGGCCACCTGGCGGACGGAACAGCCCATGTTGATGTCGACAATGTCCGGAGACCAAACTCGGACCAGCTTTTCAGCGGCCCGGATGGTTCGTTCCGGGTCTTCGTCAAAGATCTGAAACACCAGCGGGCGTTCCATTTCGCTGAACCGGCAGCGTTTCTGGTAAGTGGTCCCGCTGCCCATGACGTCCAGCGCATTGATGAACTCCGTATAGCTCAACGCTGAGCCAAGCCGGCGGGTGATCGCACGGAACGGTGCGTCACTGAACCCGTCCATTGGCGCCATGATCAAAGGGCTGGTGACGGGCACATTCTGTATTTTGAACGGTTTGAAAGTGGAAATCAATTGCGGCAGACCAACCATATCCTGTACGCTTCCAAATAGCGGTCGTTTTTTGAAACGGCGGCGCTCTGGCCTTCAATGTCCTGCAATGGGACGACGTAACTCCGACTATCCTTCACTGACTCACATTCGCACAGGATGCCGAGCGGATACCCCCAGCCGGATAAACCTGTTACACGTACCCGATCGCCGCTTTTCAGCGGATTTTCTTCATCCCCGTCTTCTTCAGGATCGTCGTAAATACCCTTGATGGGAAAAACGAGGTGGCTTTGCAGAAAATTGTGCCAATAGTGCAGCGGAAATTCGTTCGTTGAACGACTAATGTTTTTGAACACATCCGTGATGATTCTGCCCTCGCGCCCTAATAACGGCCAAAAGATCCGCTCGCAAACAGCTTCTTTTTGCCATTCCGCTTCGATTTCCGGATGCGGTTCAGCTAGCGTGGTAACGCGTGAAGCCGGAAGATAATAAATTGTCCAGGCGGCTTCGGACTCGTAGGAATCCTGAATAAAGGCGTCCGGCATCTGACGGATGGTCTCGGCAGTCCATTCCACCAGCAGGGTTGGCTCCGGGTCTTCCGGCGTCGGGTCATAGATCAGACGAACGCGCCCTTTCCATCCGCGGAAGTCCTGACCGCTGATCTCATCAAGGTAGGATTCCTTCACCTGTACGATATTTCCAATACAAATTTCATTCATAACGTTTTTCCTGCCGGGACTGTCTTGGAAAGGTGCCCCGAGGTTCTTATACCGGCTTCTTTATTGCAGTTTTGACTTCCTGATTATACCTGTATAACAAAAGATACCTCAAGGGTAGAGGAAGTTGTTCAATTTTTGGTGTGAAGCACCAAAAATTGAACAACAGAAATATCTCTTCGAGCGAGGCAAAGCCGAGTCGAGCTACGCATTCACTTTGTTCGAAATCCTCAAACAGCACATTAGGTCTGAATTCCTCCAGAGCAAGCGTATTGTCAAGATTTTTTGAGATTTTTGGGAGGGTTTGATTATTTGGAGAAAACAGAAAATTAATTGCGCTTGAGGATCTCCGCCCCGCAGGTGCCCTTGGGCGCGACACGGCGTTTTCACACCGTTTTCGAGAGTCAAGATGACGGGTTTGTTGTTGGTTTTGTGCGCAACGCGCACAAAACCAACAATGTTTCCGGAAAAGAAACTTTTTACTATTCGCACCCGAATCTTCTATTTGTTGACCTGGAAGGCGCTTTTTCCGGTTTCGAAGAAACTGCAAATCTGGTTGGCCGCGGCCAGACCGGCATTATTGTTGGCTTCGGCGGTCTGCGCACCGGCTTTCTTCTGGGTGAAGAAGAACCGGCCGGGGAATTTCTCCGCGATCAGGTCTTTGTTCTTCGGCGCGACATCGGAAAGATAGGCAAAATCTTCGCGCTTTTCAAACATTTTGACCAGCCCGGCCTCGTCGATCACTTCAGCGCGGGCTGTGTTGACCAACACGCCGTTTTTCGGCAGGTTGGAGAGCAGCTCGTAGTTGATCGAACCTTTGGTTTCCGCTGTGGCGGGGATGTGGAGCGACAGGTAATTACAGGTCTGATACAGTTCCTTGAGGCTGTCCACGTACTTCACGCCGGCTTTTTCGGAAACATCATCCGCCGGACGCGGACGCAGCGGATTGGCAGCCAGGGTATAAACATCCATGTCGAAACCGCTGGCGATCCGGGCGACGTGCCGACCGACTGCGCCATACCCCTGGATACCGATTTTTTTGCCGCCCAGTTCGGTTCCGGCGGCGCCGGTGAAGTTCTTGCGGGCATGCAGGAGCATCAGGCCAAAGACCAGTTCGGCAACCGCATTGGCGTTCTGGCCGGGCGTGTTTTCCACCACGATGTTTTTCTCAGTGGCGGCCTGCAGATCAATATTGTCATAACCTGCCCCAGCCCGCACAACGATTTTCAACTTGGGCGCGTGCGCCAAAACTTCTTTCGTGACCAGATCGCTGCGGACGATCAATGCGTCGGCATCCGCAACCGCTTCGTATATCTGGGCCGGATCGGTATATTTTTCGAGCAGTTTTACCTCATGGCCCTTTGCATTAACGATTTTTGTGATTCCGTCGACGGCAGCTTTCGAAAAAGGTTTTTCGGTGACAATCCATACTGTGCTCATGAAATCCTCCTGTTAGTTTGCTTTTTCGAATTCCTGCAGCGCCGCGACCAAAGCGTCGACGCTTTCCATCGGCAGTGCGTTATAGCAGGAAGCGCGGAAACCACCCACCGAGCGGTGCCCTTTGATACCAACCAATCCGCGTGCTTTAGCCAACTCAAGGAAGGCATCCTGCAGTTCTTCATATTCCGGTTTCAGCAGGAAGGTGATGTTCATGCGGGAGCGGTCGGCAGGATCTTCGACGGTGGCCTTGAAGAGTTTGTTGCGGTCCAGTTCATCATAGAGTTTTTCGGAGCGGGCAATGGCGCGTTTTTCCATCTCCTTGACGCCGCCTTCCTGTTCCATCCACTCCATGGTTTTTAATGCGGCGAAGATCGGGAAAACCGGCGGGGTATTCTGCATGGAATTCTTGGAAACGTGCACGCGGTAGTCAGCCATGGTCGGAACCGGGCGGACGACTTTTTCAAGGAAGGAATCTTTGACGATGACGATCGTCACCCCGGCCGGGGCGAAGTTTTTCTGTGCGCCGGCAAAAATCAGGCTGTATTTCGAAACATCCATCGGACGGCTGAAGATGTCAGAGGACATGTCGGAAATGAGTGGAACTTTGACGTCCCAGTCTTCAAGAATTTCGGTACCTTCAATGGTGTTGTTGCTGCAAATTTCAAAATAATCCGCGTCTTCGGGAATGGTAAATCCTTTGGGGATATAGGAATAGTTTTTATCCTTTGAGGAAGCGACGACGTCCACTTCACCGAAGAGTTTGGCTTCCTTAATGCCGCCTTTTGCCCAGGATCCGGTGTCCAGATAGGCTGCTTTTTTGCCCAGGAAGTTGTAGGGCACAGTGTAGAATTGGGTGCTGGCTCCGCCGCCCAGGAAGATGACGGAATAGCCTTCAGGGATATCCAATAACCGTTTGGTTGCCGCTACAGCTCCGTCCATGATCGCGTCAAAATCTTTGGAACGGTGAGAAATCGTCAGGAGTGACAATCCACTGCCATTGAGGTCCTTGATGGCCTCAATACTTTTTTCGATGGTGTATTCGGGTAAAATGGCAGGCCCGGCATTGAAATTATGTTTTTTCATTGATTCTCCTTTTGCATCTTCAGCGATAGTAAAGTTGTTCGAATGTCACAGGCAGCGCTTTTGTTTCTCCGGTATTTCGGGTATTCAACCTGTTGACACCCGGATCAATATATTCAGCCTTTTCGATCCTGATGGCTATTAATAATTGTAAAATAAATTCCTTTTTTCACGAACCGATGAAGGTAATCTATTTGTCATACAATTAAAATTACATCAAACCGACCCATATTTTTGAGACATTTTGGAAAATAATGACATCGTTTCGTTAGCACCACCACGAGTTTTCTTCCGGATTTTCGCGCCGCTGCAGCAATTCGAATTGGCCGTCCGGTTCGAGCCACAGCACAACCGGGCGCGGCGCCAGATTGTAGTTAGAAGCCATGCTGAGCTGATAAGCGCCGGAGGCCGGAATCAGCAGCAAATCGCCGCGTTCGGCCTCTGGCAGGTCGATCTGTGCGATCAGCACGTCGCCTGATTCGCAGAATTTTCCAACGACTGTGGTCGGGACCAGGTTTTTCGCATTGGGTTTATTCAGAATCACGGCGCTGTAGGCTGCCTGGTAGAGCGCATGGCGCGGATTATCGGACATGCCGCCGTCCACTGCCAGGATGCGTGTCCCGTCAGGCATTCGTTTCTGGCTGCCGATTTGATAAATCGCCACACCGGCCCGCGCCGCCAGCCAGCGCCCCGGTTCAAGCACGATTTTCGGCAGTTGGAACCCGGTGCGCTCGCATTGCTGTTGAATGGTCTGGCTGATGGTCCGGATCCAATCCAGTGGATCGGTCAGCGGATCATTCTTCGTGTAGCGAACACCCCAGCCGCCGCCCGGGCTGATTTCCTGCGGTTCATAGCCGCATTCTGAGGCCAGCGTGTACAGCCGTTCGATCGCGATGGCATAGGGGATGGGATCATATAGCTGGCTGCCCAAATGGCAGTGCAGTCCGGTTAATTCAAAATAGGGGGAGGCCAGCGCGGCCCGGATGACCTGTTCGGCTTCACCGGTGATGACGTGGAGCCCGAATTTACTGCTTGCTGCGGAGGTCTCAATATGCGGGTGGGTGGCGACGCGAATATCCGGCGTGATGCGCAGCCAGATGCGGACGCGCTTATTCTTTTCGGCCGCAATCTGCTCCACAAAAGCCAGCTCATCCAGGCTGTCGATGACCAGTGCGTGAATATTCAGATCAATCGCTGTACGAATTTCTTCGGCGCTTTTGTTGTTGCCGTGAAGGTGGATCTGTTTGGGTGAAAAGCCGGCTTTCAGCGCGACCTTCAGTTCGGCCAGACTGACCACGTCCACCTCGATGTCCTGTTGTTGGGCAAGTTTGGCGGCGAAACGCTGCGAAAAATAAGCTTTGGAGGCGTAAGCCACAGCCCCTTCGGACGGGTAATGATCTTTCAGCAGTTGCTGAAGCGTTTGAATGTTCGAACGGACAGTTTGTCCGTCATAGAGGTAGAGCGGTGTGCCAAAATCGCGGGCCAGCTTTTGGGGATCGCTGCCGGCGATGGTCAGGCTGCCGTCCGCTGAAAGAGCGGCGGCTATGGGATAAATGGTCTGGTCTTCTGATGTGAACATGTTGATTCCGCCGTTATGTAGTAGTTTACACAAATGGTTTGAGAACGGGTGCTTCCCGGCTTATCCGCGCTGTTTTTCCGGTTGTGTTCGATTATACATCAGCAGCGTTGCGAGAGTCAGCCAATCTATGGATGCAGTCAATGCAGAATAATTGATATGGAAACCAATTTCATCATGAGTAAATCGTCTGATCAGAGAAAAAGTGTTCTTTCAAAGCTGTAATTGCCCCCGACACTTCCAACTGTTCCAATGGAATATGATCAGCAGCGATATTAAAATAGCGATCAGGAGTCAATAAAGAAAAACCTGAGAGGTATTCCTGAATTAATGATTCAAAAGCTTTATTGAAACATGAATAATATCCTTCAATTACAAATATATCCGGATCATAAACCAGTGAGATATTCAAGAAAGCCTGTGCAAAATAAGCTGCGAGCGTTATTAATTCATCCTGACAGCAACGAATACCAGCTTCATATCCTTTCACAATATCCTCAAAAATGATTTCTGAAAGAGGTTTTCCAACAAATTTCAGAAAATCATTGATATCGGAAGATTTTTGGATACGCTCATGGATTGAGCTGCTGCGAACAACACTTTCAAAACATCCGCGATTTCCGCAGATGCATTGTGTGGGTGAATCTGGTTGCAGTATCATATGGCCAAATTCACCAATGATTGAATTTGCCCCCTCAACAATTTTCCCATGATCAAAAAAACAACCATTTATTCCTTCGTATGTGTACACGGTCACAACCCGTTGAGATTGATACGTTTCTGCATGTTCTGTAATTGTTCCCAGTCCGGCCAGCTTTCCAATATTTTCCACAAAAACGAACTTCGCTGTCGGGAAAATCTTCTGGACCTCCTCCTTAATAGGAATATCAAGTCCCCATTGTTTGCGAAAAGGATTGTAGTGCACGAATGCATGGTCAATTACAGGTCCAGGCGTAATTACTGCAACACCATATAAATCCTCAGCGGAAATGTTGGTCTGGGCAAAAATTTGCTCAGACATCTGTTTTATTTTTTCCAAATAATAATAAAAATCAAAGGGGTCCGATAAATTCGTTTCGATTACTGAATAAGATATTTCCTGACAAGTTAAATCATAAAGGATGACGCGGTTTTCATTAACGCGAAATTGAATAACAAGTAATTTTGGTTGGGAGGAAAGTTGAAGTAAATTAGGTTTTTTCCCGCCGTTTCCAGTAGAGTCTCCCTTTCCCGTATTGATTACCAGGCCAAGTTCTGAAAAATGATTTATTGCTTTACTCACTGTCTGACGGCTGACCCCTGTCCGTTCTGAAATTTCAACGATTGAATACGGACTGCCATCCCGCAAAACGTTCATTACCATTTTTCGATTCTGAATTTTAAGAGAAGGCGGTTTTGCTGCCAACGATTCTTGATTTTCCTGCTTGAAAATATTCTTCCTCATGTTTTTCTTTCCAGATGTGGAGCATTTCCAACTTTTTTCTGAATGACATTTATCAATAAATCGAAAGAAAAAAATCACTACGGTGAACAAACAATTATATTATAATACCAACTAGTTACGTAATAATGTTACGTAACTAGTTGTTCTAATCCCAATGGAAGGAAACCTAATGAAAAAAACTGTTTTATTTATACTCGCTATTGTTATGATGTTTGCAACTGTCGGTACCGTCACTGCCGAGGATAAACCACTTGCCGGTGTCGTCTGGTACAACTTTGCAGATACGTTTATTCAAAATGCGCGCCAATCGCTTTTGAATGTCGCTAAAGCCGATGGAACCATCGAAGTTACAGACGCTGATTCCAATAATGATGTTGCCACCCAAACAAACAACATCAACAATATGTTTGCACAAGGCGTCCAATATTTTGTTTTGAATAACTTAAACACAGCCGCCATTAGCGATATCGTCAACCAAGCAAAGGCAGAAGGCGTGACCACCATTTTTGCGAACACAGATTCCCCTTCTGATGAAGACTTTGCAAATTATGATGATCTCTATTTGGTGACCTCCCGAGCAACAGAGTCCGGAACAATTATGGGCGAAGCCGTAGCCAAATACTGGGAAGAACATCCGGAAGCGGATCGTAATCAGAATGGCAAACTTGACTACATCATGCTTTATGGCTTTACCTGGCATTATGACACGCAGGTGCGCGCTGAATATTCCATCCAAGCTTTAGAAGATGCTGGGATCACGACAAACCGCATTGGTGGTGAAATTATTGCTGAATATAACCGTGGAAAAGCTCAGGAGATGGTCGCTGCCTTATTGGCCAATTATAGTGATGATATCGACGCTATATTTTCCGCAAATGATGACATGGCGCTTGGGGCGATTGAAGCACTAAAAGCAGGTGGATTCTTCAAAGACGAAAAAACCTTTATTCCTGTTTGTGGTGTTGATGCGACTGCTGTTGGTGTTGATGCCCTGAAAGATGGCACACTGCTGGTTACTTCTCTCAACAATCCAGTTAAATTGGGAAAAGCAATCTATAAGACAATGTGGCTGCTTGAAAACGACCAGGAAGTTACAACAGAAACTTTAGGGTTAGATGGCGTTGAGGTTGAAGGACACCGGATTTGGATTAGCTACACCGCCATCACAAAGGATAACGTAGATGATGCCAGCTATGACATCAATGATGCAGCGTTCTGATCCCTTTTAGTGTAATTATTAAGACAGCCGGATGTGGTATCTCCGGCTGTTTAAATGAATCAGCCAGCAGGGGAGGTTCAATGAAAGATCCTGAATACATTTTAGAAATGAAGAACATTAGCAAATCTTTTCCCGGTGTAAAGGCGCTTGATCAAGTCGATTTTTTCGTAAGGCCGGGCAAAGTTCATGCACTGATGGGAGAAAATGGCGCCGGAAAATCAACATTAATGAAATGCGTCTTCGGAATGTATCATCCGGATGAAGGAAAAATTATCATCGACGGTCAAACGATCAGTATTATTAATCCGCGAGATGCACTGGATCATGGAATCGCCATGATCCACCAGGAGCTTCAATCCATCCGAACTCGTTCTGCGATGGAAAATATTTGGGTTGGACGCATTCCATACAATCAAATATTCGGTGTCCGTTGGGTTGACGACAAAAAATTATATAACGACACCAAAGCGCTGTTTAATGATCTTGAAATCAGCATTGATCCTTATGCTAAAGCAGGTACACTCTCCTCATCGCAGTGCCAAATGTTGGAAATAGCGCGTGCTGTTTCGTATAATGCAAAAATTATCATTATGGATGAACCAACTTCTTCACTTACTGAAACTGAAACAGAGTTGCTATTCCGCATCATTCATAAATTAACAGCAAAAGGCGTAGCTATTATTTATATTTCTCATAAAATTGATGAGATTCTTAAAATTTCCCAGGAAGTGAGCATCATGCGTGATGGAAAAATCATTGGAACCTGGCCGTCAGATGAACTGAACACAGATTTGATTGTAAAGCGAATGGTCGGACGGGAAATGAACAACCGCTTTCCGGCCAAAAGTCACCAGCCAAAGGAGTCTATTTGTCTGGAAATCCGTCATTTTACAAGCGCTAACCGACACAGCTTTCAAGATATTAGCTTTTCTGTGCGTCACGGCGAAATATTCGGTATTGGTGGTCTTGTCGGAGCACAGCGAACGGAACTCGTTGAATCTATCTTTGGGCTGCGTAAAATTTCGAACGGGGAACTGCTCATTAACGGAAACCCAGTTTTAATTCACTCGCCGGAAGATGCAATTCAAAGCAATATGGCGCTGTTGACGGAAGAACGCCGTGCCAGCGGTATTATCCCGCGTTTCTCAGTTATGGAAAACGTAGTTTTAACAAAACAGACCGCCAATAAAGCATATTACAAAAAGGGACTATTTCTTGACAATAACAAACGCAGTGCGGATGCAGCGCACTATGTGCAGGCCTTTTCAATCAAAACGCCTTCCATAAAAACGGAAATTCGTTATCTCTCAGGCGGGAACCAACAAAAAACCGTGCTTGCACGCTGGATGCTCATCAATCCTGAAATTCTGATTCTGGATGAACCAACCCGAGGAATCGATGTTGGGACAAAATTTGAAATTTATTCACTTATGGAAAAAATGGCCGGTGAAGGCAAAACCATCATCATGATCAGCTCAGAAATGCCCGAGCTGCTGGGAATGTCCGACCGCATTGCCGTCATGTGCGAAGGGCATTTGTCAGGTATCCTTGACGGTCCAACGGCTACAGATGAAAAAGTAATGTATCTCGCCAGTTCTTATAAACATGAAGAAGAGGTGCTAAATAAATGAAAACGAAAAATAATTTCAGCTTACAGTATATCTTTATTAATTATGCATTGTACATCATTATGGCTCTGATGATCTTAGCCATCGGGATGATGTCGCCCAAATTTTTTTCGCTTCGTGTTCTGCGTGACATTCTGATGCAGAGTTCAACACGCATCATTGTCGCCATGGGTTGTATGTATATTCTTGTTTCAGGTTCTGCGGATTTGTCCGGTGGCCGAACAGTTGGGCTTGCTGCTGTCATTGCCGGCTCTCTTGCCCAAAAATCTGATTACTATATCAAATTCTGGCCGAATCTCCCTGAAATGCCACTGATTGTTCCGATCTTCGCCGCTATACTGATCGGGTTAATTATTGGCCTTTCCAACGGTTTTGTAACTGCAAAGCTGAAAGTGCCATCCTTCCTTGCAACCCTCTCTGTCATGATGGTCGCCTATGGAGCAAACCAACTTTACTGCAATAAGGCACCAAACAATTCTCAACCGTTAGGCGGATTTCTTAAGACGTTTTCTGAACTCGGGACCGGATCTTTTCTGAACATTCCTTATATTGTTTATATTGCTATTTTTGTCTGTATTTTTCAATTTATTCTTCTTACAAAAACATGCCTCGGCCGTGAAATTTTCGCTTGTGGCTCCAATCAGGAAGCTGCCCGCGTTTCCGGTATCAATGTTTTCAAGATTCAAATGGTCACTTTTGCCTTGGCAGGAGCCTGTTACGGGTTGGCAGGATGTCTTGAAGCGGCCAGAACTGGTTCAGCCACCAGTAACTATGGCAACGGATATGAAATGGATGCGATCGCTTCCTGTATCGTTGGTGGGTGTTCCATGACAGGCGGTGTTGGCAATGTCTTCGGGGTTTTCATTGGAGTCCTGATTTTTAACATCATCAACTATGGCCTGACTTTTATTGGGCTCAGTTCTTATTGGCAATGGGTTGTAAAGGGTTTGATCATTATTGTAGCTGTCAGCTTGGACATGCGTAAATACAACAAAGAAAATTAAGTAAGGGGCTGATCAAAAGGTTATGGACTATCAAAATTGTTTGAAGGCGCTAAGAGAAAAAACAATCATCAAAATGGAAGGAAACCTCAAAACCCTAATCAAGCCAGTACCGGAAATCGATCGACCCGGAGTTCCAGATCCACGTGCAGCGCACTGGTTCCGCTCTTTACCCAAAGCTTATCAGATGAAAGATCCGTCTCAGCCAACCAATGAAGATATTCAAATTCTGCGCGATGCAATGGGCTGTCAAAATACAGATCTTAGTTATGGTGTGAAAACAAATTCTATGCTTGTTTCTACTGAAGCCGGTGATGTGCCAGTTTTCATCTATACACCACAAGTCCACCAGGCAGCACCATTGATCTGCTATATTCATGGTGGCGGTTTTTTTGGCGGAAGCACAGCTGTAGTTGAAAATGCCTGCAAACTCCTTGCTGAACGTTCGGGGGCCGTTGTCATATCTATCGATTATGGATTAGCGCCTGAATTTCGTTTCCCAATTAATCTTTTTCAGTGCTGGGGCGTTGTTTGCTGGGCAAGAGACCATGCTCAGGAATTGGGAATTGACAACAAAAAAATCGCCGTTTCCGGCGACTCTGCCGGTGGAAATTTATCACTCGGATGTTGCCTGCTTGATCAGGAACACCTGATTAAAGCTCAATTGCTTCTTTATCCGGCTATTGTTATGAATCCTGATATCGATTATGGTTGGACCTGGGATGCTTATGAGATGAAAGAGGACCAGGATGCAGTATTGCTTATGGTTCATGATCTTATGGATTCTATCGGAACTGCATCTCAAATTTATCCGCAGACGAAAGCTGACTTATTTAATCAATTACTTTCGCCTTGGCAAGCTGCTGACTATGCTCATTTTCCTACGACATTTCTTGCTGTTGGCGAATATGATTATTTAAAACAGGAGGCCCAAATCTTCTGCGGAAAACTGGCCCAGTCTGGTGTTTCAACGCACCTTTGCTATTATAAAGGGATGGGCCATGCCTTCTTTGAGCATACGGGCGAATTTCCACAAGCGGAAGACTGCACAGACGAAATGGCAAAAATCCTTCGATCTCTTTCTTAAATAGTCGTTTATCGTCAGAAATCCTGCTTCATATTAAAATTCTTTAGTAAGAGGCAGGATTTCTTAAGGGAACCTCTAAAGGAAACCTCTAAAAAATTCGCGTTCACTTGGGAAACAGTCCCGGATCTGAACCTCCAAAAAACAGGTAAAAAGCAGAAAGTCAAGGCCGGAAACCCTTTTGGCTTTACACTGAATTGAGGGCTCCTTTCATAAATAGGTAAGCTATCCCTTAGAAGGCTTCATCATTGCTGGAATTTCGTACCGGAATAGGTTTTAGACCAGATTGGTCAATCCAATATTTGCTTCGGTGCGTCGTTGTCCGATGCTTCGTACTTTGATTCCATGCATCACTCCAGTCATATATCCGGCAATCAGTCATGCAATCGGCGATAGAAACTTTTGCCGCCGGATTCAGGAATAGATTTCGGGAACCGGTTTGAGAACCTTCGTTCGAATTTGCAACTTCTTTCCGGGAAGGATCGTCTAAAATGTATAAACAACAGAAGATATTCTGTTCTTGAAACAAAGGAGTGCAAAATGAAAAAGAGCCTATGGACTGTAGGGTTGTTTTTTGTCCTGTTGTTCTCGCTGCTGGCAGCGGGCACATGGGCGCAAGCCGCAGTAAATTGCCCGGGAGATGTATGTTTGCGGGAGAGGGAGACTGCCCAGCGGAACAAACCGCTGACCGTGGAGAATCGGTTCAAAGCGTACCCGAGAGGTTGGGAAGTGTTCGAGGATGCGGATTATGGGGTGGTGGTGGCATATCCGAAAGGCTGGGTAATCAATACCAACATTGATCAAACTGATGACCTGCGCTTGCCTTTGCGGGAGAGAGCCCTGTCTGACTCCTTGATGAGCGTTACAATTTCTGTTTTTGACAACCAAGGGTTTCAGACGACTGAGGAATGGCTCAAGGATGACGAAGCATTTTATGCGTTGATGGATCCGGCACGCATCACGCCAATCAAAGTCAATGGACATAACGGACTTTACTATATCTCAGATGATCCGAAAATAAATACGATTGATGTCTTCATCCGGAATGTAAAGTATGTAATCCGTCTTACTTATCAGGAAATCACGAACCAGGAAGCGGATATGGACATCTTCTGGCATATGCTGAAAAGCCTGCGCTTTCGGGATGATCCTGTTTCGTTCGTGGGTAAAACGGAGATCCCGCAGGAGGTCATTAACGAATCCTATACCTACCTGCCTATCTCTCTGCGCAAGTTGGAGCGCGTGGTGAAGGAAGGCGCCATCCGGGACAAGCCTCTGGCGGAGGAGAACCGGACCAAAGCCTTCCCGATGGATTGGGAGTTTTATGAGGACGAAGATAATGGTGTGGTAATGGAATATCCGAAAGATTGGATGGTGTTGCGTGAAGGTGGCGTCAGTGATGCTCCATCGCGGGCAGGTTCTCTGATGGATACCTATTTTTTTGTTCCTGTTTCTTATTTTGGAGATGATGGCCTTCAGTTGACTTTGGACCCGACGGAAGAAATCTATGGCCCCACTTACTCACTGATGGTGGTTATTTCTGTATTTGATAATCAGGATTTTCAAACGGTTGAGGACTGGTTGAAGGATGACGGCCCTTTTTACGCGCAGATGGATCCGGCGCGCATCACGCCGATTACCATCCATGGGCATGAAGGACGCTACTATATCTCTGATAGCGTGTTGGCGAATTATGCAGATGTTTTTATCCGCAATGAGAAGTATATTATCCGGCTTACTTATGAGCGTATTACGAATCAGGTGGCGGATATGGATACCTTCTGGCGTATGCTGAAAAGCCTGAATTTTCGAGATGATGCATCTTTTGTGGGCAGAACAGAGATCCCTCAGGAGATTATCGATGAATCTTATACCTATCTGCCTGTCTCCAATCACGATCCCAGTCGTACGATACAGTATGAATATTCGGCGGATAATGAGGTTGTCAAACGGGACAAACCGCTGACCGTGGAGAACCGGATCAAAGCCTTCCCGACAGGTTGGGAGGTTCTTGCGGATGCGGATTATGGCGTGGAGATGGCATATCCGAAAGGCTGGGTGATCTGGACCAACATCGACCAGAACGATGACCTGCGTTCCCCCTTGCGGGATCGATCGTTTAATAATTCCTCTATGTGGGTTCGTCTTGCCGTTTTTGACAATCGGGGTTTCCGAACGGCTGAGGAATGGCTGAAGGACGATGAAGGGTTTTACGAGCTGTTTGACCCAGCTCGAATCACGCCGATCACGGTCAACGGGCACGATGGAATCTATTATATTTCGGATGAAACAAATGTTCCGGTTATGAATGTTATCTATGCTTTTATCCGGAATGAGAAATACCTGATTGAGCTTAGGTATGGACACCTCACGAATCAGGTGGCGGATATGGATACCTTCTGGCATATGGTGAAAAGCCTGCGTTTTCGAGACGATCCGGCGTCTTTCGCAGGCAAAACAGTGATCCCGCAGGAGATTATTGACGAATCCTATACTTATTTGCCCATCTCGCCGCGCTATGTGGCGCAGTGATGCGCAATCGAATGAATCCGATTTTCATCTTTTGACGCAATATCAAATTTCGCATTGCCGGAACTGGAACATTTTTTTATGGGATGCGTTAATATTAGCAGTACCTGAAAATTATATACGTCAAAAGAAAAGAAAGGGGAAGGAAAAAATGATTTCCTTCAACATTCCTCCTTATTGCGGCAGTGAAGAAACCTATATCCGGGAAGCGATTCAAAACCATAAAATCTCCGGTGACGGCCCGTTTACCAAAAAATGCAACGCCTGGATCGAAGAGAAGACCGGCACCGCGAAATCGCTGCTGACCACATCCTGCACCAGCGCGCTGGAAATGGCGGCGTTGCTGTGCGACATTCAGCCGGGCGACGAAGTGATCATGTCGTCGTTCACGTTTGTTTCCACCGCCAATGCCTTCGTGCTGCGCGGGGCAAAAGTCGTCTTTGTGGACATCCGGCCGGACACGATGAACATTGATGAGCGCCTGATTGAGGCGGCTGTCACCGACAGGACGAAGGTGATCGTGCCGGTCCATTATGCGGGCGTCAGCTGCGAGATGGATGCCATCATGGAAATTGCCCGGCGGCACAATCTTTTTGTGGTGGAAGACGCCGCGCAGGGGATCATGGCCAGTTATCACGGGAAGCCGCTGGGCGCGATCGGTGATTTTGGCTGCTTCAGCTTTCATGAGACCAAGAATTACAGCATGGGCGAAGGCGGCGCGCTGCTGATCCAGGATCCGAAACAGGTCGAACGCGCTGAAATTCTGCGCGAAAAGGGCACCAACCGCAGCCAATTCTGGCGTGGGCAGGTCGATAAATACACCTGGGTGGATTGGGGCTCGTCTTTCCTGCCGAGCGAATTGAACGCTGCGCATCTGTATGGACAATTATTACAGGCGGATGAAATCAATCAGAATCGGCTGCAGAGCTGGCAGCGTTACCATGAAGGGCTGCTGCCGTTGGCACAGGCCGGAAAAATTGAACTGCCGGTCATCCCGGAAGGATGTGTACATAACGGGCATATGTTTTACATCAAAGCGAAGGACCTGGAAGAACGGCAGGCGCTGATCCGGTTTTTGAAAGAAAACGGTGTTGAAGCGGTTTTCCATTACGTTCCCTTGCACAGCTCGCCGGCCGGGATGCGCTTCAGCCGTTTCCATGGCGAGGACCATTCAATCACGCGTGAAAGCGAACGGCTGTTGCGGCTGCCGATGTACTACCGGTTGGATCCGCTGGATCAGGTGAAGGTGATTGAAACGGTAGCGGCCTTTTATGAGAAAAAGGGCTGAGCGGGCATGAAGCTGGCGGTCTTACAGTCGAATTACATCCCCTGGAAGGGCTATTTCGACATTATCCATGATGTGGACCTGTTCCTTTTTTATGACGAAGTGCAGTACACCAAGAATGACTGGCGCAACCGGAACCGCATCCAGACTCAGCATGGCCCGCAATGGCTGACCGTTCCGGTTTCGGCAGGACTGGACACGCGCATTGATCAGGCCAAAATCGTCCCGGATCGCTGGCAGATGAAGCATTATCAGGCCATCCTGACTTCGTATGCTAAAGCGCCGTATTTCAAACAATATCGCGAATTTCTGGAGTTTGTTTACCTGGATTCGGAATGGCAGCTGCTGTCCGAGCTGAATCAATTCCTGATTTGCAGGATCGCCGGGGATTTTTTGAGAATTCCCACCCATTTCGGAGACAGCCGGGACTATCCCTCTGCCGGCTCCGGCCATGAGAAGCTTTTCTCGCTGGTTAGATCAGCGGGCGCCAGTTCCTACCTTTCCGGTCCGGCGGCTAAAGAATACATCCGGACAGAAGACTATGAGCAGGCCGGGATCCAACTGCAATGGAAAGATTATTCCGGTTATCCGGATTACCCTCAGCTGTTTCAGCCGTTTGAACGTGCCGTTTCGATTTGGGATCTGCTGTTGAACACCGGGCCGGATGCGCCCTGGTTTATTTGGGGGTGGCGGGAAGCGCCCCAGCGCTGATCCTTCCTGTCTCACCGCGACATCAACGCGGCTGGAAGATCTCACTCAGGTGCGTCTCTAAAATTTTAACCGGGCTAAAATCGCGCAGCAGGATCGACTTCGGCTCGATCCCTTCAATGGCAGCTTCCGGAAGGCATCCGACCAGTTCAGAACGGACCGGGGCCACACCCATGGTTGCCGCTTCGGCTTTGATGGCTTCGAAAACAGTCCGAAGTGAAGTTTCGCGGAAATTGGTCAAATTTGTTGAGACCTGTGCCTTTCCGTCAACAATCATGCCGAGCGCTTTGACAGCTTTCAATCCACCCGAAGATTCGCGGATGATCTTTGCGATCAATTTTGCGATCCGAATATCATCAGAATCCAGAAAAATGTTGAAAGCGAGCAAAAAATCCCGTGCGCCAATCACGGTGGCGCCGGCCGGACCCAGCACGGAAGGGCCAAAATCCGGCGTATGGGTTGTGTCCGTACCGATCCGCTCCTTCAATTTTTCATAGTTTCCATTTCGAATCGTCGAAAGGTCCAGATGCTCCGCCAATAAAGCGGCTTGCCCGTATACGAAGGCGGGGATTTCAAGCGCTTCCCCGACCCGTTTTGCCAGTCGCCGGGCCATCGCCACGCAATCCTGCATGGTCACGTTTACAAGCGGCACAAAGGGAACGACATCAGCTGCGCCGATGCGCGGATGCGTTCCGCAGTGCCGCTCCAGGTTAATCCGCTGAGAGGCTTTTTGAATCAGTCGAAACGCAACCGCTTCAACTTCTTCCACCGTGCCCAAAATCGTAAAAACACTCCGATTATGGTCAGGATCCGTGTGGATATCGATCAATTTGACATGACGATGCTTCGTAACGATCGCGGCCAGGTCCGCAATCAGCGCCTGATCCCTGCCTTCCGAAAAGTTGGGAACGCATTCAATAATATTATCCGGCATCGGTATCGGATCCTTTTTGTGCATCGTTTGAGGGAAGATGATGGTCTTCATAAAAATAATAATGGACGATTTCGCGAACCGTCGCCATCACCGGAATGGCAAGGAACATGCCCGGGATACCAAAAACACTGCCTGCGAATGTCATCCCAACCAGTGCGACCAGCGGGTGAATATCCACCGCGTCGCCGATGATTTTGGGTTGAATCAACCAGTTTTCGAGTTGCTGGATCAGCCAATAAACGGCGATCACCAGCACTGCGAATTGCCAGTTTTCAATGTTCAAAATGCTGGAACCGAAAATCAATGCAACGCTAGCTGCCGGAACCCCGGCGAGTATCGGTCCGAAGCGTGGGATTGCCTCGCCAATTGCTGCAACTGCCGCCAGGATCAATGGATACGGTAACCCGATCATTTTCGCGAACAAAAATGTCAGAAATCCGATGGCTGCCATCAGGATAAACTGGCCTTTCAGATACTTGAGCCACAAATCAAGAATTCTTTTGCTTAACATATTCATTAATACGATTGAGAACAGGTTTTGGTTCTCGCTTTATTTGATAATTGTGTAAATTTTTCACAAGGATTTTGCTCTGCGGCAATAATTCGCGCTTTTGACATCACAAGATATCTGCCCATTTTTCGCAGTCCCGCGATTTGTTCTGATGACTTTATAT
>CALCQT010000574.1 GCA_937894825.1 uncultured Anaerolineaceae bacterium | reverse complement strand
CGGGAAAGAACCGGCTTCAACAGCGCAAATTCTTCCGGCTGCATTTCGGCGGTATCCTCAATTTCGTAAACCGGCTTCCCATCCGCAGCCTGATTGCAGACACGCAGTTCGTCGGACATCACCGAAAAAAGCGCCCGGCGCGGAATGGTGATCCGGATCCGGTCAACAAAAGGACCGCTATCGCAGTCAAAAAGCGGTTTTTGCTTTCGTTTCACAGGCACACCGTCACCGTTTTCGCCGGCACATAACGGTTCATCGCGGCAGCCAGACATCCTCCGCAGCATTCCCCATGGCGAAGGCAATAACAGGATGAACAGTCAGGGTAAATCCCACTTTCGCGCCAGACTGCTGTCTGCCGGGTTAATTCCTCGCGAATCGATGCCGTGTCCGAATCCGCTTGCAGGTGGGTCACGAAAAAACCGGAAAGCGCAAAGCAATGCAAAATCTCACCGTTGCTGCAACAATCCAAAATCGGACTGCAATAAGAGCCGAAACTGAAACCGTTCCGGTCCAGCGCCTTGAGTTCCTGGCCGGAAAACATGCAGCGGACAAACCCGCAATCCGGCTCAATGCGGATATCAGCTACCGCGGTTTTATAGGATTCGCTGACAATCGCCTTTCCCACTGCCGGATATTGTTTCGGGAGCAGACTTTGATTACGCACGCCATAAACCGGCGTGCCATAAACCGGCAGCGCAATCCCCATCCGGATCACTTTTTTCATCCTGTAACGCCGGATGGCCTGAATGAGCGGATCCAGTGAAAAAATCAACGAATCGACCGTAATACCCGCGATTGCCCGCTCCCCCAGTTGCTGTAAAACGGTCTCTTTCCGCTCTTTCTGGATCTTTTTGATGCGGGCATTCATATTGATGATCACCGCGCATTTCTCGGGCGGACAATCCAACAGGGCTTCCAGCGCGGGATCCGTAATCAACCCGTTTGAAAAAACCGTGATCCGCTTTCCGCGCGCTCGGCCCATTTGAACAAAATCAGAGAAATTTGGATGGAGCGTCGGCTCGCCGCCCAGCAATCGCACCTCGTCAATCCCGGAACGATCCAGCAAGGCAAGATAGTCCTCGAAAGTGTTCATGGACATGAATTTTTCTTCGTCATCTTTCTTTCTCAGAAAGGCAGAGGCAAAACAGAATTCGCAGCTCGCACTGCAGACGTTGGAAATGATCAGATTAGCCATCCACTACCTCCACAAATCCCAAAGTCGCCATCTGTGACAAAGTTCGATCAATTTCTGCCAGTGCATCCGGTTTCGAGATAGAGAAGAGTCCGGCATACAGACGAATTATTTCATCCAACGGCAATTCCTGTTGCAGCATACGCCATAAAACAGCCCATTCCGCTTCCAAAGAGTGGCTGGCAGCATTGACCGAATCGACCACTGTCACAAAATGCCGGTCGTTAACCCAGAAAAGCCCGGGGCAAATGCGATAAATTCGTTCTTTCATCCCGCCCTCATTTCCGCGTCCGCTATGATCCGGTCATCCACACTGATTGCAATCGCCGCAAAACTGTTGTCGTCCGCCAGCCAGCGGTCGCGCAGTTCACGCTGCCCCAATTCTGTCAGAAGTGTTGCGGCCGTAATCATGCGTGTCTGTACGCAATATTCGTCATAGCTTCCCGCTGCCAGATCCGTCGAATGAACGATCGGGCAGCCGCCGGCACAGTGGTGACGGCAGAAACAACCGGTGCACAGGGATTTCCCGTCGACATGGTTTTCGCGTATCGCTGCCACCCGTTCAGCGGGAATTTGGAATCCATCCGCGGAGACAGTCCCGAGCCGGTAATCCAGCCCCGCGGAAAGCCATTGCTGTTCAATCTGATAACAGGCGTTGACCGCTCCCTCCGGCGTTACGATCAGCGCATCCTGCCCCAGCGGACAGACCGAGCCTTTCAGCGCATGAATTTCCGCCGTGGAGTAAACTGCCGGAATCCCATGTTGCGTCAGAAGATCCGCCGCTTCCAGAAAGTTGCGGACAAATTTCATGCTTTCCACCGGGGAAAGCTGGTTGGCACGGGCAACGGTCGTCTCAATCATCGGTTCAAGGCAAACCGCCACGGGGATCAGGTTCTTCAAAATAAAATCAGCCCAATCCATCAATGTGTCAATGTTGGCCTGGGAAACACAGGAGCGAATGACTAACTCACAGCTTCCTTGTGAAAAAATCCGCGCGTTGTTAAAAACGGTTTCGAACGAAGGCGTCCCGTTCCGATGAGGGCGCAGTATGTTCTGGGCCTCAGGCATGCCGTCGAAAGAGAGCACAACCGAATCGATATTCTGCGCGATCCACTCCGCGATCGTTTTGGAGTACAACCCGTTCGTCACCACCTCAAAATGAAGGTCAATCTTTCTTCGCTTCCCGGCCAGACGGGCATATTCGACAGTGAATGCCACAACATCCGGCGCATAAAACGGTTCGCCGCCGAAAAAATGGATGGCGCCGTGGTCAATGGCCTGATCGCTGAGCAGGTTCAGATACGCATCCACGGCATTCTTCGCCGTCTCCAATGGCATCACCTGATGGTCGCTGGCAAGAAAATCACAGTAGCGGCACCCCATATTGCAGCCTCGCGTGGGAAGAATCCCCAGGAAAAGCGGTTCTCGCAGCGGACCACTCCGTTTTTGCGGCCTGGGCAGCGGTGCTTCGCGAAGCGCCGACAGAACAGGCGCCATCGCTGCCGCGACCGTCTGTCCGGAAATGATTGCGTTCCGCAGTGCTTCGGCTGCCGCCCGATTGACCAGCGCCGAAAAATCCTGCAACGGTGCATAAATCAATACCTTATCGGCAATCGGGACAACAAAAATGTCAGACGTCCCCATGGCTTATTCCGGGCGGACGCAGCGGAAACCGCGGTCTAAACTGGAGCTCGTTTCATTCGCAAAAAACCGATTGCTTGCCTGCGCATTGCTTTCACCATTCTGCCAGGAACCGCCCCGCACAACTCTGAAATAACCATGATCGGGACCGATCGGATTCTCCTCCGGAGCGTTTTTGTACCAATCCTCCGCATACCGGTCAAAAACCCATTCGGCGACGTTTCCGCTCATATTCAGCACACCGTATCCACTGACGCCGCTCTCATAGCTGTTCACCGGCTCGGTATCATTGATCCCGCTTCCGGAGTAGTTCAAATTCGAACCCTCGAAAGTATTCCCCCAGGGATAGCGGTACCCTTCCGGTCCGCGAGCCGCGTTTTCCCATTCAGCCTCCGTCGGCAGCCGGCCTCCGACCCATTCGCAATATTGAGCAGCCTGCTCCCAACTGACAAGGATGACAGGATAAACGGCAAAGACCGTGTTCCCGTAATAAAACGGATTTTTAAAGGATTTGGTTTGGGCCGGTTCCGAGCAGGCGCTCTCTGAAACACAGGCCGCGTATTGACTGTTGCTGACTTCACTTCGATCAATCCAATAGGTATCCAGCGATACCGCGTGCGCCGGCCGCTCGTTGACAGCGCCGCTGGCATTTCCCATTGTAAATGCCGCCGCCGGGACATACATTTCAACCGCACCGTCAGTTTCGCGTTCGCGTTCCGAGCCGATGTTCAGAGGTAATTCAGTAAATAAGGCCGTTTCTTCTTCATCCAGCGCACGATAAAGAAGACGATCCACTTCCGTAACCGCGCAGCGGAAGCCAACATTCGCGGCGCTGTATTCCGGCAGCACTTCGTAACGCAATGCGGAACTGAGTGTATCCGCATAACTGTTCCACCCGCCACCGCGCACGATCGCAATTTCCGCGTTGTTCGAGTCGCTCAGGCTGGCTGAAGGCGCAGTCCATTCCCAGACGTTGCCAAACAGATTTAAAACA
>CALCQT010000573.1 GCA_937894825.1 uncultured Anaerolineaceae bacterium | reverse complement strand
CGACCCGATTGGGTTGATTTTCCGCATAAACCGTTTTTTGGGAAGTTGCGGCGAGATAATTTTCCGCTTGATTCAGGATTGCTGTGACGTCCATTAGGCCTTTTCTCCTTCCGGTTTTGCTTCACCTGTTTCGGCTGGTTTTGTTTCAATCAACGGGAAAATTGTAGGCTTGCCGGGTTTTTTCCCTTTCCGATCTTCTTTCATTTTCCCTAACAAAGTGACGAGCCCATTGATCATCGCCTCCGGACGCGGAGGGCATCCGGGAACGTAGACATCGACCGGAATCACGTCATTCACACCGCCTTCAACGCAGTAGCAATCATGAAAGACGCCGCCGCTGATCCCACAAGAACCAAGCGCAAGGACGTATTTCGGCTCAGGCATTTGTTCATAAGTCCGGATCAGCCGGTCTTTGGATTGGCGGGTGACGGCGCCGGTGACAATCAGAATGTCAGCATGGCGCGGACTTCCCTGCATCTTTACGCCGAAACGCTCGACATCGTAGCGGGGGGTGATTACAGTCAGCAGTTCAATATCACAGCCGTTACAGGATCCACTATTGTAATGAATGACCCAGGGGCTTTGTCCCCGGGACCATTCGCGGATCTTTGCCGTCAGTTGGCTTACGATCCCGTTTCGTGTATCGGCATGGACCGTTATATCTATTTTTTCATCAGTCATTGTTTCTCCACAATCAACCTTATGATCAGTCAATAAGCTTCGTATTTTGGTTATCCGAGTATCAGAGCAACCAAAGCCAGGGTTAACGCAATCAGGTAAATAACCGAACTGAGACTCAAATCGCTTAACCCGACAACAAGAACGCCCAGATGGAGGATTGCGAAAAAGAGTGAAATCAGTAAGAAAGGCTTATATCCGGGGACGCCCCGCGTTTCCGGACCGGCTTCACCACTTCCGTAAAGCGATCTTTTCAGGGTGTTCTGGGATGTATCCTCTGTCGGCGCCGTATAATAACCGTAGAGGATGATCAGCAGCCCAAGGCCGGCATAAATAACGAATGCGATTGGCGGACTTAATAAAATCTCCATTATAGCTCCTAAAAGAACATTGCATACAACGCGTTAGCGGCGCTGTTTGTAATGTGAGATAAAATCGCGGGGGCCAACCCAAGGCTGATCACAAAAACTGCCAGAATGATCAACGACAGCGACATGGCCGCGGGGATCCCGGGCAGTCCGGCCTCTGCGGACTCAGAGGGCTGGTGCCGGTAGATTCGGTTGACAAGCGGGGCGTAATAGCCGAGCGAGAGCACACTGTTGATGCCGGCGAAAACAACCAGCAGAATGGCCCAGAGGTTCTTCGAAGCAGCGCCGCCGGCAAAGATCTGCCATTTTGACATGAATCCGGACAGCGGCGGGAGCCCGCCGAGCGCGAGCACCGCAACACTGAAAAGCAATGCGTAAAACGGATATCTTTGCGAAAGTCCATTTAAGTCGTCGACCATCAGCGGACTGTGGTCGCCTTTTGCCAGTTTCAGGTTGTAGACAATCGCGCCGGCTGCGAGAAACGCCAATCCTTTCATTGTCGCGTGGGTGAAAATGTGGAAAAACACACCTTCGGAAGCCAGCACGGAACTCTTCCCGAAAGTAAGTGTAAAACCGATGCCCAACGCGATATATCCCATGTGACTGATGGAGGAGAAAGCAAACATTCGTTTGATCTCTTTTTGGCGCAGGGCTCCGAGATTTCCGATGACCATGTTGAAAACTCCGAAAATCAGGAAGACATTCCCGAACGCCGTCGCGAACGGACTCAATGCACTGAGGGTCCTCAGCAGCGCGACCAGGCCGGTTTCAATGACAATACCGGATAATAACGCGCTGATACCGGACGGGGCTTGTGAATGGGCGTCAGGGAGCCAGAAATGGAGCGGAACGAACGCACATTTGATACCATAACCGATAATAAAACAGGCGCCGGCGGCGATGGCCGCACTTTTTGAGGTTGCGATCAACGCGGGAATGCTGGCCATTGAGATCTCTCCGGTGGTGCCAAACGTGATCGCAACACCCAGGATGATCAATGCCGACCCGGAAGCACTTTGAACCAGATATTTGATGCCCGCTTCAAGTGACGTGACCCGGTCGCGGTAAAACGCAACCAGAGAGTAGGTTGAAACGGCCATCAGTTCAAACCAGATGTAGATATTGAAAAGATCCGTGGAGGTGGAAAGTCCGATAATGCTGGTGAGCAGGATCATGATCAGGGCGTAAAACTTTTCCTGTCCGGGATCGTTCGACATGTAGTCAGCAGAAAACAGGACAACGGCCAGCCCCAGCAACAGCGCTGTCAGCGTCATGATGCCGCTGATTCCGTCAAACTGCAGCGTTACTTTCCCCACAGTCAGCGCGAGTGCCCCTTTGGTCAGGACCGAATTCATAGCGACGCCGAATGGAATTGCGGTCAAGATGATTGCCGCAACACAGAGCCAGGCGGCATTATTTGGTCCGGGAGTATCCTTTTTGGCGGAAATCCGGCCCGAAATATACACGATGACGGCAGAGATCATCGGGATGAGAAATAACCAGATCAGGGTTTTGCTTTGTATCATTGTCATCCTCCAATACCAAGAATCACAAGCACCAATACCAGCCCGACCAGGATACCAAAAATATTCCAATTCAGGATTCCTGTCTGCAATTCAAGGCTTTGATCCCCGAGCGTCTGTAGATTATGAACGATTTTGGAGTTGATTGTTTCAAACCCAAAGCTGTCCAGTGAGATTTTTTTGAAGAACCGAGGCATGAAGGCATTTTCCGAAGCAGGCTTTTTGAATATCCAGACCAAAAATCCGATTGCAACCATCAGTAGTGCCAGATAAGTGAGCGGGTCTTTCAGGATTGTCAGAACCATTTGCCAGGTCGTCGCTGTATGAATGGTGTGCAGCGGCAATGTTTTGGCCAAAAGGCTGCTGAATTTTCCGAAGAAGAGCCAGGAAAGCAACGTGCCGGCGGAAAGGATAAACAGCGGGACTTTCATCCACAACCCCGGTTGATGCACATGGAGGTCGGAACGGGTTTCGCCAAAGAATACCAGCCAGACGCATCGCAGCGTATAATAGGCAGTCAGGATTACGGCGAACACCATCAGCACATAGGCCAGAACGGAAGAATGCGTGTGGACCATTTCGAGGATCAGTTCTTTGGACCAGAAACCGTTGAAAATCGGAATGCCGGCCAGTGCGGCAGCGCCGATGATGAAAGCGGTTCCGACAACAGGTGTTTTCTTGAATAATCCGCCCATCAGACGCATGTCTCTGGTTCCAACCGAGTGGATGATCGAACCGGCGCAGAGGAAGAGCAGCGCTTTGAAAATGGAGTGCGAAAGCAAATGAAATTGACTCGCCGAAACGGATCCGGCGCCGATGGCAGCGAAGAGAAAGCCAAGCTGGCTGACGGTTGAATAAGCCAGAACCCGTTTCAAGTCATCCGCATAAATCGCCATTAAGGATGCCAGAATAATCGTAATGATGCCGATCCAGAGTACCAGTTCTTTCCAGCCAGGAATGCTTTCAAATGCAGGGGAGAATCGGCAGAGCAGGTATACGCCGGCATTAACCATGGTTGCGGCATGGATCAGCGCACTGACAGGTGTCGGGGCTTCCATTGCGTCCGGCAGCCAAGTGAAAAAAGGAAACTGGGAGCTTTTTGCCGCAGCGGCGATGATCATCGCAAAACCGATGAACGAGAGCGCCGGGCCGGCAATTTTCCCGGCCTTTGCGGCAGTGAGGAAAATATTAATGTCGAAAGAGCCGGTCTGACTGTAAATGACCAAAGCGCCGGCGAGCAGCCCGACGCCGCCAAATTGGGTAATAAAGAGCGCTTTCAGACCACCGCGTACAGCTTTGGGATCATCGTTATAAAATGAAATGAGCTGATAGGAACAAAGCGCTGTAATTTCCCAGAAAAAGAAGATCAGGAACACATAGCTGGTGAGCACCAGTCCGGACATCGCTCCGACGAATAAAAGGATCATCCCGTAATAACGCCCGAGATCCCGTTCGCCTTTCATGTATTCAACGGAGAATACAACGGCAAGGGAGCCCACGCAGTTTGCGATTACAGCCAGAAAGATGCCCAATCCGTCTGTTGAGAAAGAAAGCCTTCCCAGGCCATTTCCGAATGGAATGTTGATTACGGATTCTCGCCCGGTCACGGTCAGCAAAAATAGACTGATGATTGCGGTGCCGACCGAAAAGAGAACGGCCAGGCGGTGTTTTCGTGTTTCCGGTTGATCCTTGATTCGCCAGACGGCAACCGCCCCGATCCAGGGGAGAAGTATCGTCAAAGAAATTAATATCGCAGCCATCGGATTATTTCCTCAGTTTCGAAATGGATTGAATGTTGCTTGTTCCGGTAAGCTGGC
>CALCQT010000572.1 GCA_937894825.1 uncultured Anaerolineaceae bacterium | reverse complement strand
AAAAACACACCCACTTTTATCCCGCGAATTATGGGCGACAGTTTCTGGCGATTGAAGCAGCCGGTTACGGGCGGCTTTACCGGGCTTCATCAGGCGATGGAGACGATCGATTTTCTGCGCTGCGGCATCGAAGGGCTCAACCTGTTCTCCAAAGGCGTCATCGAACGGTGTCTTACGTCAGGATCCCATCCATCCCAAATCACAGTGCTGGGAGGCGGCGCCAGAAATAGATTTTGGATCACGAACAAAGCGGATATCCTTGGCCAGCCATTGTACCTGCCGGAAATTGAAGAAGCGAGCGCAGTCGGTGCCGCCTTGCTGGCTGGTGTCGGCAGCGGAATTTATTCCGGACATCAGGAAGGAATGGAAATCGCAACAGCCCTGCCAGTTCGTGTCGTTGAACCCAATCCGGCACGATCGCGCGAATGGAACGAAATCTATCAACAGCGGTTCCTGCCAGCGCTTCAAATGATGCATGAAGCTGACATACAGCCCTCTAAGTAATGAGAATTTATATGCGAACTTCTTGCGATGACATAAAAGAAAAAGGTGAATTTTGAAGAAAGAGACAAAGGTTTTCTTTGGTTTTCCTTTCTCGACAAATTGACCTTTAACATTTGAACCTTATTTTCTGAAAGGATTAACAATATCAAATTATGAGTCAAAAAACGATCATTGCAGTCATCGGAGGCGGCAGTGTTTTCACCCCCGAACTTATCACATTGCTGGCAGAAAATAGCGCTTCTTTCGGGCCCACAGAGGTTCGTCTGTTCGATATCGACGTGTCCCGTTTAACACTCGTGACCGACTTTTGCCAGCGGATGCTGAACAAAATGGGTTCCGAAGTAAAACTGATCATTTCTTCGGACAGAAAGAGCACGCTGCTGGAGGCGGATTATGTCCTGATCCAGCTCCGGCAGGGTGGTCAGGAGGCGCGTATTCAGGATGAACTGCTGGGGAAAAAATATCAGATTCCGTTTGTGGAAACCATCTCGATTTGTGGTTTCGCCACCTTCCTGCGCACATTCTATGAATTTGAAGGATTGGCAGCCGATATCAAACAATACGCTCCGCAAGCTTTTGTGCTGAATTTCAGCAATCCGGCAGGCCATCTCACAGAAGCCCTGTACCGGATGGGGCTGGAAAAGGTGATCGGCGTCTGCAACAGCTGGATGGGTTTACAGAAGAGTATCACGCAGTATGTCGATGTAAAGGGAGACGAACTCTTCATGCACTACCGCGGGCTCAACCACCTGACGGTCGTTGACGCCGCCTATAATGCTGCGGGAGAAAACCTTGTCCCCAGTGTAATTGCCGCATTGCCGGATGAGCAGGACAGCTTTTCTCTGCCAAGCGAAATCATTCGGAAGTTAGGTGTTCTGCCCAATCATTACCTGCAGTATTATTTCAACAATCGCGCCGTCGTAAAAAAACAGCAGGTCCAGGAGCAGGTGCGCTCGCAAAAGGTACAGGAGATCAATGAAATTCTGTTGGAGCAATACCAGGAGCTTGACTTCATCCCCCAAAGCCTGGAGGAGCGCGGCGGTTATGGGTATTCGAAAACCGTCGTAAACATTATCAAAGGAATCCACTGCAATGAAGGTTCCCGCCACTATGCCGTGGTGAAAAATCAGGGCGCCATCGCCTTCCTGCCGGAGGACGCTTTCATCGAAACCCCGGTATATGTCAACCGGTCCGGCGTATATCCCATTTGTCTGCCCGAACTGCCGCTGTTTTTCCAACCGCTGGTCTTTTCGATAAAACAGTACGAACGGGTGGCCATCCAGGGCGCTTTTGAAAGAGATCGGAACACATTGCTGAAAGCGATGCTGATGCATCCGCTGATGAACGATTACAACATTTCAGCTCCCCTGCTGGAAGAATGCCTGGAACTGAACAAGGAATACCTGCCGGAAATTCAATAAGGCTTTATTAAAGAACCGAACAGCCGCGCCATGCGTTATGCCAAGGCGCGGTTGTTGTTTTTTCGCATGACTGGGGCGCGGGTGTAAAATTGAACAGCAGCACAGATCAGGCGAATCTTTGATCGGCAAGAGGGATATAAAAAATGTTCAAATGGCTCAGCAGAAACCAGGAAATTCCGATTCATGAAACATTGAGCGTCGGCCTTCTGCTGGCGATGACCGGCGGATTTCTGGATGTATATACTACCTGCTGCGCGGCGGGGTGTTCGCAAACGCTCAAACCGGGAACATGGTGCTGATGTGCATCGCCGCGGCCCGCAAGGATTGGGCCGGCGCGGGTTATTATCTGATCCCGATCAGCGCTTTTTTCATGGGCGTCCTGATGACGGAATCCATCAAGAAACACTTCCCCAACCGGCAGCAGATCCAGTGGATGCACATCATTGTGGTCATTGAGATCCTGCTGCTTTTCCTGGTCGGGTTCCTGCCGCGGACCGTCCCGGACGCGGTCGTGAACGTGACGGTCGCATTCGTCTGCTCGCTGCAGGTCAACAGTTTCCGCAAAACCCACGGCATGCCTTACGCGACAACGATGTGCACCGGCAATCTGCGCTCGGCTGCCGAACACTTCTTTTCTTTCGCCGCGTCAAAGGATAAAAAAGCCGGACAGCAATCCGCCCACTATTTCCTGATCATCCTGGCATTCCTCTTCGGCGCGGTTGCGGGGACATTCCTGTGTGGACTCCTGAACGAAAAAGCGATTTGGATTTGTGGGTTACTGCTTTTGCCGGTCCTGTTCATCATGAATCGCAAACAGGCAAGCCCTAAAACGCAGCAAACGGAAAAATTGCCGTAAGTTTTGGCTCACCGGCATGGTCAGCGACCTCGCGGCCGAATTTCAACAGATTGGAATCTATTCAGAATAAGCGGAATAATTGATACCGGTGTATTTTTTAAAGCATTTTCCGAAATAATTCGGATCCGGGATGCCGCTGTCCTGGGCGGCCAGATACATCGGCACACCCTTTTTTGCCAAAACAATTGCCCGTTCCATCCGGCATTCCGTCAGAAAATCCACAAAACTTTTCCCGGTCTCCGCTTTGAAACGGCGGCTCAGATAACTGGCATTGAATCCGAAAGCATTCGAAACATGGACCAAATTTAATTCCTGTAAGCGATAATTCTTGCGGATATACTGCTGGATCCGATCAATCACCCGGTGCAGATCGGCAAGTTCCGGTTCTTCGTCATAGAAATCCTGGTGGTCCAGATCGATCTTGATTCGTCCGAGCAGTGCATTCAACTCCCGGCGGACTACCGGTTTCAGCAAATAATCGATCACACCAATCCCGATACAGGCCCGCGCGTATTCAAAATCATCATACGCCGAGAGCACAATGATTTTACTTTTCTCATAACGCTGGATCACGATTTTTGAAAAAGCGATTCCGTCCATAAACGGCATCCGGACATCCACGATCAGGATATGCGGATGAATATCTTCCATGACATTCACCGCCTCGATTCCGTTCGAGGCTTCGCCGGCCACCTCCATCTCGAAAGCAGGCCAATCGATCGTCCCTTTAAGGATATTTCGTGACGCGATTTCGTCGTCCACCAGCATAACCCGATACTTCATCATACCCATCGCTAAATTCTCTAAAAGACAAGTTTACTTTTAATTCCCGAATTATTATTAATCCGCCTTCCGTAAAATCAGCCCTTTTGTTTCCCGGTTCTCTCCATTGGGATCACCAATGTGATTTCCGTGAACTTGCCGATCTCACTGGTAATCGAAAAAACATCTTTGCGATCGTAATAGTTCTGGATTCTTTCAATCGTGCCGCGAAACCCAAAACTGCGGTAGTGGTTGGATCCCATGGCCTGCCTGATCATCTCTTCGCTCATTCCAATCCCGTTATCGCGAATCACAATATGCAGCATAGTCCCTTCCCCAAAGACCCGCAACCGGATCAGACCCTTTTCGCCTTTCGGCTGAATCCCGTGATAAAGGCAGTTCTCAACCAGCGGCTGAAGAATAAGCTTCGGCACCCGAATATCCAGCAGGCTTTCATCCAGCTCATAGATCTCCTCGAAATTATCCTGGTAACGCAGACGTTGAAGTTTGAGATAATCCTTTACAATCTCGATCTCGGTCCGCAGCGGCACCTCAGCCGATCCACGACT
>CALCQT010000571.1 GCA_937894825.1 uncultured Anaerolineaceae bacterium | reverse complement strand
AAACACTCCAAAAAGCAATTTCTTTCGATAAAATATAGAAGATATCCCTTGTTGTCAACAATCCTACCATAACATAGCCTGTTTACAAAGGGGCACGCTTGCCTGTTATGATTTTTTTTCACAAATAAGGTGACAATCATCATTACTTAAATCAAGAGTGTTACAGGTTACAATCAGAGAAATCCGCATCAGCGGACCCGGAATTCCGGTAATGGATAGACGACAAAAAAGTTCCAAATACCACGACTCAAAAAAAGAATCGGAATTTGCGGAAAAACAGACTTCCATTCCAGGAAAAACGACAGTGCAGTCCAGTTGATATTTTGCTTGCCTCAAAAAGTTTTACCAGACACAATTGTCCCCAACGTTGTTTTGAATCATTTTGGTCTTTACGCAATTGCCAAGAAAGAAAAAAATACATGTACGAAAACGGACGGAGAGACAATGGCACAGAACCGAAACCCAACCATCATCGATGTGGCAAAATTGGCAGGCGTTTCCGCCTCCACGGTGTCTGTAGTAATTAACAATAAAGATAAATATGTCGCCCCTGAATTAAAAGAAAAAATCTATGATGCAATCGAAAAACTGAATTATTCTCCCAATTTTATTGCACGCAGTCTTAAAAACCAACAAACCAATACCATCGGGTTGATTCTGACCAATATTACCAGCCCTGTTACGCCGGCAGTTGTTCGAACTGTCCAGAAAGTCATGTCGGACCAGCATGTTGATATCATGATCGTTTCTTCGGAAGAAAATGCGGAAACAGAGAAGAATGCGGTACACAATTTTATTTCAAAACGCGTGGAAGGATTGATCATCTGTCCGGTAATTTCAGACAATTACAACCATTTGATGGCCGCAAAAAACCAGGCCGGCATTCCGATCGTCGCGATCGAACGATCACTTCCCGCCGAGTTGGAAATTCCCAGCGTCAGTACGAATAACTATGAAATCTGCCGCAATGCCGTTCAACATCTGATCGAGCACGGCAGAAAACGGATCGGATTAATTACCATGCCGGTGTTCGGATCGAATACCAGCGAAAGAATCCGCGGCTATCGCGAAACCATGAAAGCACATGGTCTCTTTGACCCGGAACTGATCAAAGAAACCGATTATTTAGGCACAGACACGTTGAAAGCTGCCAGCGAGTTATTCAAAGATAAACAAATCGATGCGATTTTGTGTATCAGCCAATCGATTTCTTTTGGCGTCTACAAAGCGGCACTGAAACTCGGGAAAAAAATACCTGATGACATCGCAATGATCGGTTATGACACCATGGATTGGATGGAAATCGCACCCGTGCCGGTCACAACGGTAAAGCAACCATTGACGGAAATCGCCGAGATGGCCATTGATCTGATCGCCATGAAAAAACGCAACCCGAGGATGGTCATCCAAAGCGTCGTCATTCCGTCACAACTGGTCATCCGCCAATCCTGCGGCTGTAACACTGCCCCGAAACAAAAAAAAGTGTCTCGAAAACAACGCGTCTTCACGTAATTACCGGTTTCCGTTCTCGATCTTTCTCTGTCCGCATACCGGTCGGTGAACACGCATTTCAAATTTTTGGGCCGACACGCTTCCCACTTCAAACTGTATTTCCCGGACAGCACCCGAATAAAACGAAAATTTTACACTTAATTAACAAATCATTTTTCCTTGTTGATGCAAATATCGTTATAATTAATAATGATAATGGAAGTATTTGTTGAGGCTACAAGATGGGGATCAGCAATTCATTTATCACGTGGAATGGATATCAGGGAAATCCTGTGCCAGTCTCCGGAATCATCCCCGGTAACGGCAGCGCGGAAAACCCGGTAATGACGGGAGCAGAGATTCCAATCGCAAATGATATGTTTTGGCTTTCCGCAAAGAGTTGTCCCGTTGCTGATAATGACAGCGACAACGCAGACAATTCGTTAATCAATTAAAAGAAAATAACCGATGAAGAAACAAGTTCTCTTTATTTGTGGATCGCTAAACCAGACAACGATGATGCATAAAATTGCCAGTTGTCTGAAGGATTGCGACTGTTATTTCACCCCTTTTTACATCGATCATCTTCCGAAATTTATCACGAAAAGTTTTCTCATGCGTCATACAATCGCCGGCGGAACCCACCGGCGCGCGACAATAGAATATCTCACAAATGAAAATTTGACCGTCGATGAAGGCGGACGGCAGCATGATTATGATCTGGTCGTCACCTGTACAGATTTGATCATCCAGTCCAATATCCGTGGGAAACGCCTGATTTTGGTTCAGGAAGGAATTACCGAACCTGAAGATTGGATCTATTGGGTCGTACGGACGTTGCGATTACCGCGGGTATTGGCCAATACAGCCGCAACCGGTTTATCGGACGCTTATGACAAGTTCTGTGTTGCGTCTTATGGATATAAACAGCACTTCGTTAAAAAAGGTGTCAAACCTGAAAAAATCGTTGTTACTGGCATCCCGAACTTCGACAACCTGAAGACGGCAAAGAAGAACAAATTCCCGCACCGGGGATATGTACTGGTCGCGACATCCAGCATCCGGGAGACGGGGAAATTCGATGATCGGATGGGTTTTCTCAACCGGGTAAAACAAATCGTCGGTGACCGGGAAGTTATTTTCAAGCTTCATCCCAACGAAGAGATGGAACGGGCCCAGAATGAAATCAAACAGGTCCTCCCCGATGCGCTCATTTTTACCAAAGGCAACACCAATCACATGATAGCCAACTGCGATGTGCTGATCACACAGGTATCAACCGTTGTCTATGTAGGTATCGCGCTTGGCAAAGAAGTCTATTCCTATTTTGATCTGAAGACGCTCAAATCGCTGCAGCCGATCCAAAACAATGGAAAATCCGCCGCCCGCATCGCGAACGTCTGCCAAACCCTGATACAAACCCCGCTGCAAAAAATCCGTAAACCGAGATACAAAAGCCGCGCGACAAAGAAATGGCTGCCGTTCTTCGAATCTTGATTCGGTCCCTGTTTTACTCCGGTATCTTTGGATCCCCAATCCAGCGGGTCTGATAAGGTTGGAGAAGCTCTCCAAACGCTGTCTGTTCCGCGTTCGTCACATTCTGCAGACATAAGGTTGACGCTCCGGTTTGCGGATTGCTGCGCAGCACAGCAAACACACCCGGTCCTGCATTCATAATCCGCTGGTCGCCATAAGGATCAAACGCCGTTGAACCGGCCCGAACATGGAGTAACTGACGAAACCGTTCGAGCACTCGGGAGCGCAACGCGGAAGGTTTTCCCAGCTCGGATTCCAGCGCTTCCGCCGAGATTTTTTCCCGATTGATCGAACGGTTTTGCCCTGTCAACGCAGGACCGGCAGCCCAGTTGCGCGAACCGATCATACTGTGAAAATAGATTCCCGGCACACCTTTTACTGAGAGTGCAATCGCATAAGCCGCCATAAAACGGCTGACTTGAATTGCTAAGGATTCATTCCCGTTCGGATCCGACAAGGCATCAAAATAGCTGATGTTCAATTCATAGGGGGATTGGGACCCATCCGGGTTTTGCTTATAAGAGATTTCCCCGCCATGCGCCCGGCAGGCATCCGCCAGTTTTTCGATCGCGGCTTCAGAAAGAATGCCCCGGGCCGGATTCAGCCCGATTCCGTCATGAGAAGCCAGAAAATTAAAAAAGGTAGTTTGCGCGGAAGGCAACGTCAATTCCCAGGCCCAATTGGAAAGCGCACTGCAATCCCCCGTCAGCAGCGTATGCAAAACCAGCAGCGGAAGGGCAAAATTATAGACCAGGTGCGCCTCATTGGTTCCATCCCCAAAATAGGACATATTATCCTCATGGGGGACATTTGTTTCCGTAATGATTTGCACATGCGGCGCAGCGCTCTCAAATACCGCGCGCAAAAGCTGGACAAAAGCATGCGTCTGCGGCAAATGCATGCAACGGGTGCCGATTTCTTTCCAGAGAAAAGCAATCGCGTCCAAACGGATTATCTGCACCCCCTGTGCAGCATAAAAAAGCAGAATGTCGATAATTTCAAGCAACAGATCCGGAGCGCGATAATTCAGATCCGCCTGATCGGCGCTAAAGGTCGTCCACACTTGCCGGGGCCCGGCAGCCGTTTGAAATTCTGTCAATAAAGGGGTTGTCCGTGGACGTACGACCTGCGATAAGTCCGGTCTTCCTTCAACAGTCAGAAAATAATCCTGAAAAGGTTTTTCATCGCGCAAAAACGACTGAAACCATTCACTCTCGACTGAGGCATGATTGATCACGCCATCAGCCATCAGTTTAAAATCCGTTCCAATTGCGCGGAGATCCTCCCAATCGCCATAGTCCGATTCCACCGCACGATAATCCTTTACCGAAAAACCATCGTCAGACGACCAGGGGAAAAATGGCAGCACATGAACCGCACTGATTTCGTTGCTGAGATAGCGGCTGCAAAAGCGGTGCAGTGTCCGCAGCGGAACCTCACCATCCCGGCGGATTTGATCTGCATATGTAATCAATACCGCATCCCGCTGGTCAACGCCGGACCGCACTGGTCTCGGGATCCGATTTTCGTATTTCTTTACAATTGCCGTCAACCGTTCCGCAGCCCGAACCGCTGTTTCGGTATCATAAAGGCGGGATAAATGTATGGTATAAATATTTTGGCTCATGGAAAATATTGTACCGTATTCCATGAATTTACACACTGATTCGGTTGTGTCAATGCTGGAAAAGATGCTTTTTCGTCTTATTTTCCCCATTAAAGATGGGAAAGTCAAAACGAAGAAATTTGATGGTATCTTTATTTTGTGACATCTGAATCAATTTTGGAAAACTTTTTTAGCAGAAGAAAAATGGTTGGTATTTATATACTGTTTCGAACTGCCAAATGCATTCCGAATCAATGACATCAAATCGTACCGAAGGAGGTTCAGCCTGAAAAACCAACGATTGGTCGGATTCGTCTCGACACGTTTTGCAGGAACTGACGGTGTATCACTTGAAACCGCGAAATGGGCGGAAGTTTTGGAACGGATGGGACATCAGTGTTTCTATTTCTGTGGTGAGTGCGACCGTCCGGAAGAGATCAGTTATATCGTCCCGGAAGCTTTTTACCGGCACCCGGAAATAGAAGCCATCAATCAGGCGGTTTTTCATGGTGATTGGGGGAACCTTCATAAGGATCAGGCCCATCATCCCGGCCTTGAGGGGTTTTATCAGGACTTTTTCTCGGTCTATATTCGACCGGCAGCCATTACCAACCAAATCCAGCAACTGAAAAATTATTTTAAAGAACACCTTTATCAATTCGCGCGCAGGTTCCAATTGGATGTACTGATTGTCGAAAACGCGTTGACCATTCCTGTGAACGTGCCGCTGGGCATGGCAATCAGCGAGTTCATCGCGGAAACCGGTTATCCCGTCATCGCGCATCATCATGACTTTTATTGGGAACGGCAGCGGTTCACCAACAATTCGATCCAGGATTATCTGGCGAGCGCTTTCCCGCCCGCCTTACCGTCCATTCATCATGTCGTCATTAATTCCGTCCAATCAACACAACTGGCTTCCAGAATCGGCGTGCCGTCCATGGTGATCCCCAACGTAATGGATTTTAAAAGTCCGCCGCCGGACCCAGACGGATACACGAAAAATCTTCGTGAAGAGCTGGGCGTAGCACCCGGACAATACCTCTTCCTGCAGCCAACCCGGATCATCCAGCGGAAAGGAATCGAGCACGCGATCGAACTGACACGCCGGCTGGGAGAGCCGGCTGAACTGGTCATCTCCCACGCCGCGGGGGACGAAGGAACCGACTATGAGAAACGGGTTCGTGAGTTTGCCCGGCTGCTGAACGTCACCATTAATTTTGAATCCGATATCATCAGCGACCGGCGGGGAACAACACCCGACGGCAGAAAAGTTTATGCGCTTTCAGATGTCTACCCACAGGCGGATCTGGTCACGTATCCATCCGCAATTGAAGGCTTCGGAAATGCCTTCCTGGAAGCGGTCTATTTTCAGCGTCCCCTGGTGGTTAACAATTATTCGATCTATGAAACGGATATCAAACCCAAAGGATTCCAGGTGATTGAATTCGACGGCTATATTAATGAAGAAACGATTCACGCCGTAAAGCGGATTCTGAAAGATCCTGAACTGGTTCATCAGCAAGCCTGCCACAATTATCAGCTGGCGAACCGGTATTATTCCTATGAAATGCTCGAAAGACGGCTGGCGCTGTTACTGGCGGAATGTTTCGGGGAGGATTGATGAAAATTGCTTTGCTCCATTATTCATCCCCACCCATCGTCGGCGGTGTTGAGAGCGTCCTGGCACACCATGCGTTATTAATGACCAAAGCCGGACATGAAGTCAAAATCATCACCGGACGCGGAGAAAGCTTTGATCCGCGTATTCCGGTTGAAACACTGCCATTATTGAACTCGCGTCATCCCGATGTCTTGGCGGTCAAAAAAGAGTTGGATCAAGGCCTGTGTACCGGCACATTCGACGCGCTGCGGGACAAAATAAAAGAACAGTTACAAAACGCGCTGCAAGGTACGGAACTATTAATTGCTCACAACGTCGCTTCGCTGCATAAAAACCTTGCCCTGACAGCCGCTTTGTTCGACCTTTATCCGGAGCCTGATTTTCCCAAACTGATCCTCTGGCATCATGACCTGGCCTGGACGACACCGCGTTATCAGGAAGAAATGCATGCCGGTTACCCCTGGGATTTATTGCGTAACCGTTGGAAAGGCGCCGAACACGCGGTCGTTTCAACCATGCGCTGCCATGAATTAAGCGCTTTGACCGGGATTCCGGAAGAACAGCTTCACGTCGTCCCGAACGGGGTTAATATGGATTCGTTCCTGAAACTGGAAACCAAAACCATCCAGCTCCGGGATGAATTGAACTTACTGCAAGCCGACCCGCTGATGCTGCTGCCGGTCCGGCTGACCCCGCGAAAAAACATTGAACTGGCGCTTTACGTCCTGGCGGAGCTGAGAAAAAAGATGCCGGACGCGATGCTGGTCGTCACCGGTCCGGAAGGGCCGCATAATCCCGCCAACGCGGCCTACAAACAGACCCTGCTTCACCTGCGGGATTCACTGAAACTGCATGGCGCCGCTCACTTGTTGGCGGAGGTAACAGCGGAATTTCTGCCGGATTCAGTTATTTCCGACTTCTATCGGCTGGCTGATCTCCTTCTTTTCCCCAGCTGGGAAGAAGGGTTCGGAATTCCGATGATCGAAGCGGGTTTCAGCAGAATGCCGGTCTTTTGTTCGGATATTACAGTCCTGAGCGAACTGGGAAGGGAGGACGTGACATATTTTTCACCGGATGCCAATCCGGCTTCCATCGCGGAACAGATCGCAGCCAGGCTGAATGGCGAATCCACGCTCCGTTGGGCGCGGCGAGCCAGACGGGGGTATTCATGGGATTCGATTTACTTGCAGCGAATTGCGCCGTTGATCAGAGAAAGAAGGGATTCTTATGAACAAGGCAACCAGAAAAATTAAAAGCATTCTGATCCCATTCGGGACCGGTAAAATGGGCGACGCCGCGCTGGCGCTCGCAAAATTGATGGCTGACGAGATCATCATTGTCGGCGTTGCGGTCGTCGAGAAAGGTGAATCGCTCAGTGCCGGAGCGGAAATCGCGCGTGCGGTTCGGAAACGTTTCCTCTCCATCGGCAACCAGTCAACCAGTGGACCATCCGTCCGCGCCAAGGCCAAGGTGATTGTTTCTGAAACGCCATGGACGGACCTGCAAAAAGTGATCACTGCCGAAGATCCGGAACTGTTTCTGGTGGAATGGGACCAGGATCACCCCTGCTGCGGTATTTCACTCGCGGATCTATTATTCAGCGCAAGTTGTAATGTCGGAATTGTGCGCGCAAACCAACCATTCGAGCCGGAACGGGTTTTGGCCGCGGTTCGCGGCGGTCCGCATGCCGAATTGACGACAAGGGTCGCGCTGAGTATCGATGCGCCGCAGCTGGACGTGCTGCACCTCTCACTGTCCGGATCGAATGACGCACCGTTTAAAGGGCTGAAGCATATCCTGAATCAGCTTCCCGAAGTCAATTTTCGTTCGATCACGACGGAGGATTATGTGCAGTCGATCTGTGAAGAAAGCAACCGGTATGACCTGACCGTGTTGGGCGTGACCGCCCGCCAGAGCAGAAATCACGCTTCGCTGGGACCGGTGGCGGAAAAACTGATGACTGACACCCAGTCTAACGTCATCGTCCTGAAGACAAAACGGGACATCACAGAAACTGTTTTTGACGAAAGCGCCGGCGTCCAGGCCATTTCAATTCTGGTCGATAAATGGTTCGCCGAAAACACATTCCATGCCGACGAATTTGCGGATATATCACAATTAATGAGGTTGAAAGAACGGGCCGGAACCACCATCAGTCTGGCGCTGCCCGCGCTCAATGAGGAATCCAGCGTTGGAAAAGTGATCGACACCATCAAGAAAGAGTTGATGGACAAATATCCCCTGCTGGACGAAATCGTTCTGATCGACTCCAATTCGACCGACCATACCCGCGAAATCGCGGAAACGCTCGGCGTGCCGGTCTATATTCATCAGGAAATTCTGCCGGAGATGGGCGTCCGAGCCGGAAAAGGCGAAGCGCTTTGGAAAAGCTTACTGGTCACCAAGGGCGATATTATCGCTTGGGTCGACACGGATATCGTCAACATCAACCCCGGTTTCGTCTATGGCATTGTCGGCCCGCTGCTGCTGAACAGCGCCATCCACTTCGTAAAGGGGTTCTACCGCAGGCCAATTAAAGTCGGCAGGAAGATCGAAAAAGAGGGCGGCGGCCGGGTCACCGAGCTGACCGCGCGGCCTTTGATCAACCTTTTCTACCCGGAATTGTCAGGCATCATTCAGCCGCTGTCGGGAGAATACGCCGGACGGCGGGAATCGCTTGAAAAAGCGGTCTTCTTCTCCGGTTACGGGGTGGAGACCGGCCTGTTGATCGATGTCTTTGAGCAAAAAGGCCTGCAGGCCATCGCGCAGGTCAATCTGCAGGAACGCATTCACAAAAATCAGAGTCTGGAAGCGCTCAGCAAAATGTCCTTCGCCATCATCCAGACCGTTCTGCGCAAGCTGGAAACACGCTATGACCGCGCTTTTATCGAAGATGTGAACAAGACCATGAAAATGATCCACTCCGGGAAAAACGGTTACTATCTGGATGTGGAAGAGATTGCCGAATTCGAACGGCCGCCAATGATCACCGTGAAAGCCTACCAGGAGCGCAATAAAAAATGACGCAATGCTGCCTTGTCCGTCACGGACAAACCGAATGGAATGTAAAGGGAATTTACAGCGGACAAAGCGATATCGATTTAACCGAAACGGGGAGGGCGCAGGCTGCCGCATTGGGGGAAAAACTGCGCGGGCAGCCCTTCTCCGCTATTTACGCCAGCGACCTGATCCGCGCCAGGGAAACCGCTGAGATTATTGCGGCGGAATTTAACCTGCCGGTCCAAACGGATTCCCGGCTGCGGGAGATCCACCAGGGCGAATGGGAAGGGTTGCATGTTGACGAGATTCAGTCCCGATACGCCGATTTGTGGCAGGAGAAAGACGCCGACCCCGCATTGTTCCGTCCGCCGGGCGGCGAAACGATCCATGAGGTGTCAGAACGGGTCTTCGCGGCTGTGGATGAAATCGTGGCCAGGCACCCGGACAGCACGGTGCTGATTGTCTCGCACGGCTTGGCAATCGCGACGTTAATCTGTCGGGCGGAAGGCATCCCGATCGGGCATGCCTTCGAGAGGATCCCTCAGAACACCGATCCGGTCTGGCTCCGCTACGAGGAACAAACACCGGTAAATTGAAAATTCACCTCAAATAAAAAGAGGATTTTGCGGTTGTATTTTTTTGCGCTTCACGAAAAAATACAACCGCAAAATCGTTTAAATGCCGAACAGACACCCAGCGGCTCGCAGGATTGGGATTTTTATTTCTCGTTCGGGGTTTCGTCCAGAACCGGAAATGCCGACGCGAAGTCCAGTTCCGCCAGCGGGAATTCTCGCACAATCAGCGGCAGCAGTGAATTCATCAGCGCAATGCGCTCTTCCCGGCTCATGTCGTCCAGGATGGCGTGAAGATGATTTTCAGCCAGATTCCGGAACAGTTTGATTTTCTGTTCGCCGGAAACGCTCTGCCCGATCCGGATCAGCGTCTCCATCAGCAAATCAAGTTGTCGCTGGGAGTTGATTTTGCTGCCAATCAATTGAATGATCCATTCGCTAAAACTCATAATTTTTTATACAGTCTCTCAGTCGGTTGTTTTCCCCCACCTTCCGGCTGCGCAAAAACCAATGACACAAGAAAAGGCAGTGGTACTGAAAACGTGATTTTTCAGTACCACAAGTTTACCGCGCTTTTCAGAATTGATCAGGAGACCAAAGAAGTAGAATATTCAATCGCGGAAAAAGTTTATTAGTTTTGGCGCAATGCGCACAAAACCAATAAACGGGTCTGTCATCTCGACTCTCGAAGACGCCCTTGGGTGCCCGAAAGGGGCGTCATCGACGTCCCGTCGAGATGACATATTTGGTGTTTTAAATTATTACAGCCGCGCCAGCACCGCGTCCGTCATCTGCACAGTGGAAAGCCCGCCGCCCAGATCTGCCGTGCGGTTGCCATCCGCAATGGCCTGCGCCACCGCCTGTTCGATCCGCTCCGCCTCCGGCGCCATCCCCAGCGAATAACGCAGCATCAGCGCCGCACTCAGGATCGTGCCGATCGGATTCGCGATCCCGCGTCCGGCGATATCCGGCGCCGAGCCGTGGATCGGCTCATACAATCCACGTCCGTCCTCTCCCAGCGACGCCGAAGGCAGCAGCCCCATCGATCCGGCCAGCACCGAGGCTTCATCCGTCAGAATATCGCCGAACATATTCTCCGTCACCACCACATCCAGCGCGGACGGAGCGGCGATCAGCCGCATGGCTGCCGTATCCACCAGCATATGTTCCAGCGCAACCTCCGGGAACCCCGCCGCGATCTGTTCCGTCAGTTTACGCCACAATTGCGAAGATTCCAGCACATTGGCTTTATCCACGGAAGTCACCTTTCCGCGTCGACCGCGCGCCAATTCAAACGCCATCCGTACCACACGCTCAATCTCGCTGTCGGTATACACCAGCGTATCGACCGCCCGTTCATGCCCGTCCACCACTTCGCGGCCTTTCGGTTTGCCGAAATACA
>CALCQT010000570.1 GCA_937894825.1 uncultured Anaerolineaceae bacterium | reverse complement strand
AATATTTCCACGTTCCGAGTTGATTGTCAGTGTGGTGTATTCATAAGCCTGTCCGATTGTTTCCCGCAATTCAATGGCGGCGGTGTTTGTCTGCAGGTATAGAACCCGGATCAGGACCAGCCCCATAAAAATACTGAGCCCGATCGATAAAATTTTAAAACGGGAATCGATATGATTGTTCACGGTTCGATCCTCCGGAACTGCAGATTCTCATTCAGCCATTGCTGCAGTGTCTGGCTGTATTCCGGCTTGATAGATGAAACGGCAATATTTTCCTGCCGGATGACGCTGTCCAACCCGCTGTGATACGCACCGGTGAACCCGGGAACAGGGAGATAGGTATACGAATCCTCATCTCTGAAATCGATGTCAACATACCCTGCCCGCCGCGCCCGGTTTTCCATCTCAGTGAATGCTGTCAGTGAACCTTCCTGCATAATCATATCCGCGATGGTCCGGGAAAGATCACTGCGTTCCTGGTGGAGTACCTGGATTTCCAGTTTTACTTCTGTCAGCTGTGCTGAATAAGACAGGTAAATCATTGTGATACAGAATATACCGATCAGGAGCAGCAGAACGCTGAGAATACGGTTGACCTGTTTTCGCCAGGGCGCAAGCCGGTAAGCGTACGGTTTAGTTTCCATTCGCTCCTCCGATTTTCTCTGCGACGCGCAATTTCGCACTTCTGGATCTTGGATTGGTTTCAATCTCTCCCGCTTCGGCGATCCGGATATGCCGGGTGATGATTTTTATGCTCGCCTTATGTCCGCAGGTGCAAACCAATTGCTGCGGCGGACAGATGCAATCCTTGCTTTCGGTTTGCATAAACTGTTTTACGATCCGGTCTTCCAATGAATGGAAGGAGATGACCGCGAGCCTTCCGCCGGTTTTTAATGCGGCGACCGCCTGTGGCAAAAAAGCCTCCAGCGCGGCCAATTCACCATTTACAGCAACGCGAATGGCCTGGAAACTCCTCGTTGCGGGATGGATTTTCTTCCGATTCCCTTTGACAGCTTTTGCAATGATTTCAGCAAGTTCGACAGTCGTCCGAATCGGTTTTTCCTTTCGGGCGGTGACGATGGCTGCCGCAATCCTGCGGCTTTTTCGCTCCTCGCCATAGAGCCACAGAATGCGGGCGATTTCTTCTTCAGAATTGTCATTGACAATGTTTTCGGCGGAAAGCGGCTGTGCCGGGTTGAACCGCATATCCAACGGTCCCTCTTTCAGGAAAGAAAATCCTCTTTCGGCACGGTCGATCTGCATGGATGAAACACCGAGATCCAATAGCGCCCCGTCGATCGCCTGTCCCGGCAGAAGATGTTTGCTGAGGGACGCGTAGCTGTCAGGGACGATCCGGAGCCGATCACCAAAAGGACGCAGCCTTTCCGCAGCGATTTCAATCGCTTGCGGATCGACCTCAAATGCGATGACGATTCCGTCCGGCGCGCTGGCTTGCAGAAGCCCTTCCGTATGTCCGCCGGCGCCAAGCGTGCCGTCGACAAAGATTTTCCCGGGCGCCGGATTTAAAACTTCCATCACGGCCTCCGGCATGACCGGTAAATGTGGATATTGCTGCCTGTTCATGCGGACCTGCCGTTCAATAACCGGGCGAAATCTTCAGTGACTTTCGGATCCTGGAATGTTTCATTTTCGGCGTCAACCCAATCCTGTTCGGTCCAAATTTCGATATAATCGGAAGACCCGGCGAAGATGATTTTGTCTCCGTCCTGGAAATTGAATTCTTCCCGAAGATAAGGCGGGAGTAAAAACCGTCCATTGACGTCAAATTCAATTAATTCCGCTTTGTTGAACAGGCGGCGGCGGAATCTTCTGGCGATCGGATCTGCAAGACTGTAAGCGGAAACCTCTTTTGCCAGATTTTCAAAGAAAGGAATGGAATAAATGACCAGGTTTTTATCGATACCGACAGAAATATAAGCGCCTTCTGTTAACTCGCTGCGGAAGCGAGCGGGGAGAGACGTTCTGCCTTTCTTATCGATTGTGTGTTCGTATATACCTGTGAACATATATTCTACTTTCCCTTTAAAACACAGAAGACTGGTTGCCCAGTCTGCCACTTTGTGGGATTTCATACCACTTTAATAAATATTATAACAATCTGGCTTAAAAATTGCAAGATGTAATTTTCGCTTTTTTTAAATTTGATGACTGATTTATGGATCTGTGTGATAAAAATCTATAGGGAATCGGAAAACTTTTTTGATCTTTCGATTTATCCAAAAAAATCTGCCAAAGGTAAAATTTTCCGTGTTCTTTTTGACGTTTTTACGCAGGGAACTTCTCAGAGGAACAACAAAAAAATTGCTTTCAGGTATAAAAATTTTACATATTTCGAGCTCGATCTGACTGCAGCGTTGTTGACAAAATAAGTGTTCAGCAGTATAACGGCACTGTGGTTAATTTCTCGTAAAAAAGATGCTGCCTATGTTGCAAATTTGCAAAAACAGAAAGAAATACAAATTCTTCTCGTCAGGTTTCACTGTGTTCCTGCTCCTTCTTGCGGGAATGTTTTCTCGTCCATCAGCAGTATCAGGCATCACTAATTTTCAGAGTTTTACATTCGTCTGCCCTTTTTATTCCACGTTTGACGCAATTTCAAAGACTGATTTCCTGGCATTATGGGAATCCGGAACGCCGGTTGAGGAAAAAATCAGTGAATTATTGGTGGCTGATGCGGATTATGAAATACTTTCCGCACATCTGGGATCCCGGACAGTTAAGGGTGTCACGATTGTTTCTGCGGAAGCTGTTCGTGATGTTCTTTCCGATCCGCGCGGCCCGCGCTGCGCGGTAGTCAGGACGGAAGCGCTGCAGCCCAATTGGAAGCGGATTGCCATTGATGGACAGCCGGCGCCCTGGGATAAAACGTATCATCCTGAAACGGATGTACTGGCCGTGCCTGGCAGCGGCGGGGATGTGTTTGACAGTGGGAAAGTTACCTCAGTCCTGATGACAGGCACGACCGTATTAGGCCGTACGACGGCCTATAAAATGTTCGAAAAAGGCATGACGTATCCGGGAGAAGCGATTGCGGATGTCTTTGAAAACGCCGATTTGAGGCATGTTTCTAATGAGGCGGCTTTCTGGAGTCATTGTCCCGAACCGGTTCTGTCCGAAACGTCTATTCAATTTTGTTCCCGCCTGGAAACACTGGCACTGTATCAGTATTTAGGGGTGAATGTGATTGAGTTGACAGGGAACCACTTGCGGGACTATGATTGGCCGCCGTTGCTGGAGACGTTCAATCTTTTCGAAGCGGAAGGTTTCGCATATTATGGCGCCGGAAGGACGATTGAAGAGGCTGCGCTTCCTTATCTGGTGACACATAATGAGAACCGGATCGCGTTTGTCGGGTGTAATGCCTCGGGTCCGGATCATGTTTATGTGAGCAAAACGCTGCCGGGCACGCGGGAGTGTGACTTCGATGCGCTGACAGAACAGATTCAAGATTTGACTGACCAGGGGTATTCGGTCATTGTGACGGTCCAATATTATGAACGCTACTCCCGGCTTCCCAGTGAGCAGCAGGTGGCTGTTTTCAATCGACTGGCGGAGGCGGGAGCGATCGCCGTCTTCGGGACGCAGGCTCATATTCCACAAATCATGGTTGCCGGAGCGACCAACTTTATTCATTATGGTTTGGGAAACCTGTTTTTTGATCAGATGGATCGTCCGGTTCAAGGGACGCGAGAGGAGTTCCTGGATCGGTTAATCATATATAATGGAAGATTGCTTCAAGTTGAATTGGTGACTGCGCTGCTTTATGATTATGCTCAGCCCCAACGAATGGCGCCCGAAGAGAGAGAGGCTTTTTTACAGGATGTGTTTTCTTACGCAGAATAAGAAATTTTTAGAAAGCAATTTTCTAAAAATATTTTTTTTGTTTTTCTTTGTGTTTTCTTTCTGTTTTATCCGTGTCTCCGGTGAGGCGAATAAGACGGAAGAAAGCAGCCTGCTTACTTTTGAAGAACCAATGCCGTTTCAGGTTTATCTTCCGGCCGCCGCGGTTTCTGGTGAAGGCGAACAGCGCTTTCCGGTGCTTTATCTGCTCCATGGCCAAAGTCAGAATGAAACGATCTGGGGGACGATGGGCCTTTTTGACCTTGCGGACCGGTTGATTGCGGATGGAACCATCCAACCACTGATCATTGTGACGCCCAGAGAAGAGAATTACCTGGGTGTGATTCAGGACTCTGCCTTCGGACAGAAAATTCTGAATGAACTGATCCCGCTGGTCGACGAACGTTTCCCGACGATCAACGAAAGGAGTTCACGGGCGATCGGCGGAATTTCCCGTGGCGCTGTCTGGGCACAGTATCTGTGTTTTAAAAATTATGAAGTTTTTGCAGTTCTGGGGCAGCATAGCTTGCCTTCACAAGTAGTTTCTTCTCCGCTGATCTATCGGCAGCGTGAGACGTATCGAGAGTCGCTGCCTGAAATTCAGATTCGGATTGACAGCGGAGAAAATGACCCTTACCTGGATGGCGCGCGAATTCTTTCCGCGCAATTGGCGTCACTGAATTATCCACATACGTTCGTGATCAATCCCGGCGGGCATAATGTGGATTATTGGACAGAAAATCTGGAACAGTACCTGATCTGGTATTCTCAAAGTCTGAATAAGGCGGCATCAGCGCCTGACCGGAAACTATGTACCTTATTAAGCGGTTGTCCGGTGTCCTCACAGTCGCTCGATAATTGACTTTTGATACCCATATCATCCCCGGTAAAAGTGTTAAAAAAGTAGATGTTGTTCATTAATGATCTTCTATGCAGGGACGACCATGCTACGTGACGGTCGCCCCTATAATGTGGATTTTGTCGTAATTATAGAAAAAACATTAGATTTATATGGACTGAATTTTATTTCACCGTCTGTACGATCTCTGAAATGGTGCTTGTGTCAATCATATTGAAGCGGTCTTCAGGCGGATAAAGCGCGCCACCGTAAAAGATCTGTCTGTTGTTATTGACTGAAGTATCAAAATGAGGCTGGTGACAAGCGACATGAATCTGATCGCAGCCGGTTTCGGTAATGATGCGCTGCATATTACTCAGCGTGATTCCGGCGCCGGGGAGGATTTCAATCCGTCCGGCCGCGTATTGGATCATTTCACGGATTGTATCGGTGGCAAAGAAGACGTTGGCTGCCTGTCCACTGGTTAACACGCGGCGGACGCCGAGCGTGACCAGTGTGTCCAATGTGGATTTCCAGTCGGGCACGACATCGAATGCGCGGTGAAACACACAGGGCTTTCCGCCTGCCAGCTCGATCAATGTTTTGGTTCGGGCCACGTCAATGGTTCCATCGGGATGCAGAAATCCAAATACCAGCCCGTCAGCCCCGTTTGCCAGCAGCGCTTTGGCATCTTCGATGGCCGTAGCGAATTCCATCTCCGTATAACAGAAACCGCCTTCCCGCGGGCGGACCATCGTGATGATTTCGATAGCTGTTTGCCTGCGGGCGACAATCAATTCCCCCAGCGAAGGCGTCAATCCGCCATGAAAAAGGCTGCTGTTGAGTTCCACCCGGTTGGCGCCTGCCTGCCAGGATTGAATAACGTCATCCGCGCTTCCACAACATACCTCGACCAACGTTTTGTTCATTATTAACCTCACTGTGCTTTATTGTGCTTATCAGTCCTTGTGACTGAGGCTTTCTGTGATTGTCAATGCGATAAACTCCCTTGAATCGCGAAAGAAAGTGTGATATATTTGCATTAGCACTAATTGTAACCGAACTTAATTATTAACGTGATAATATAATTCTCAGGCTGTTGTTCTTTTTTATGAATAGACGGAGGGAATATGCCCAATTCACAAAAAGTGGATAAGGAGTTGATGAAGAAAAACAACATGAAGTTGTTGTTCAATAACATTCATCGCGCATCCCAAATTTCCAAGGCACAAATTGCTGAAAATATTCAGATGAGTATTATGTCCGTTAATCGCATTACGGACGACTTAAACCGAATGGGCCTGGTCATTGAACAAAATTCAACCGTCCAGTCCGGTGTGGGCAGACCTCCCAAAATTTTATCAGTAAACAGCGAGAATCTGATGAGTCTGGGCGTTGATCTGCAGCGGGATCATTTTGTGATCGGGCTGGTGGATCCTTATGGAAAGATCATTAAATCGAAAAGGATCCCATTGACCCAAAAGCAGTTCCTGCCGGAGGTTGTGCTGCCATTCCTGGCTGAGAAGATCAAAGCGTTTCAGGAAGGACTGCGCGGACGAAAGGTTCTGCCACTGATCGGTGTTGCTATCCCGGGTATTGTTGATTCTGAAGCCGGCTGCGTGCAGTTCTCTTCTCATTTCAAATGGCATGACGTCCCGGTAAAAAGCATCCTGCATCAATCGCTGCCTGAATTTGACTTCATCGTTGAGAACGATATCAAAGTGATTGCCATAGCAGAGAACCGCTTTGGCGCCGCGGCAGGACACAGGAATTCCGTTATTCTGAATATCGGTGAGGGGATCGGGGCGGCGGTAATTATTAATGGCGATATTTATCACGGCAAGGATAATTTGGCCGGTGAAATTGGGCACATCATCATCAACCCACAGGGGCGGCTCTGTGAATGCGGTCAAATCGGTTGCCTGCAAACAAATATTGCCGAATGGGCGATTCTTCGGGAAGCGAACAGCATGGTTGCGGGAATCACGCTGGATCGCTTGTTTGAGGAGTATGACCGCGGCACAGCGTGGGTGACCAATCTGATCGACAGTGTGGTGGATTACACGGCGATTACGATTAATCTGCTGGCAAATACCTATTCGCCGGAGATCATTCTGCTGTGCGGAAGCCTTATTCAACAATACCCCCGTTTCCGGGAGTTGATTCGGAATAATTACCGGCGTCATTTGAATCAATATATCAAAAATATCTTTGAACTGAAATATGAGACGTTTGGTGAGGAAGCCCGCCTGATGGGGAGTGGAATCATTACATTTAACCAATACCTGGACAGAATTTTTAATTAGGAGGAACCGGTTCTTGAATATCATACCTCCACAGCAAACAGAATCAATTCAAATACGTTTTCAGGCGCGTGCGAAAACATTCGAGAATAAGTTTAACGATATTTTGGCGGCAATTGATCATCTGTCCGCGGATGAAAAAACGCTGACCCAGTATTGTTATACCTATATCCCGATTCAGGATCTGGTGTCCTGTCCGTTCGAGCTCATTCTGCGGTTCGTGCGGCACGCTATCCTGTTATATGCCACGGTACCATGGCTGAAGACAGTTCCTGTTGATATTTTTCTTAATTTTGTGCTGTTTTATCGAGTCAACAATGAATTTATCGAAGATTTCCGGCAGGAAATTTTTGACGAACTTTGGCCGCGGGTGAAAGATAAATCGGTCGCTGACGCTGCGCTCGCTGCGCTCGCTGTCAACTATTGGTGCGCCGAGGTTGCTACCTATCAGGCGACCGATGATCGGACTGCGTCCCCAAAGACCGTGATCCGCCGTACGTTTGGGCGCTGCGGTGAAGAAAGTACCTTGCTGGTCAGTGCACTCCGCAGCGTCGGCATTCCGGCTCGTCAGTGCTATACGCCGCGTTGGGCACATTGTGACGATAATCATGCCTGGGTCGAGGTATATGTGAATGGACAATGGGCGTATATGGGCGCCTGTGAGCCCGAGCCGGTTCTGAACCGGGGGTGGTTTACCGCGGCGGCCTCCAAAGCCATGCTGGTGCATTCCCGTGCGTTTACGGATATGCTTCCCGGCGAAATACTTGCATCCCGATCTGACGTGTTCTGTACCGTCAACAATACCGGTACTTATGGACAGACAAAGGAACTGAAAATTCGTGTAGTCGACAACGAATGCCCATTATCCGGACTGACCGTGCGTGCGGAGATCGTGAATTATAGTGAATTGTTCCCGTTGCTTAGCGTGAAAACGGATGAGAATGGTGAAGCGATATTTCTTCTCGGGCAGGGTGACGTCATGATCTCAATCAATGACGGCGACAGATTCAGTCTGACCCGGGTGGATCTTCGACATGAGCAGGCTGTGACGATTGATTTTCCGCAGGCCGTGGTGAAAACCGGACAGCTCGCTGAGTTTGAACTTTATCCGCCGGCTGAACACATTCCGGAATCGGCACGGATTGATGCGGATACGAAAGCTGCGCATGCGGTCAAGTTTCAGGCATGCAATCAAAAACGGGAAACCAGGCGGGCCGCGTGGTTGGCAGAAGCACAGGCTGTCCGGCTCCCGGATGCGTGGGATGATGATACGTTGAATCGCTGGTTATCCTCAGCCGTGGGAAATTACCGTGTGGTGGCGGAATTTTTGGCTCATACCGATTGGGCGCCGGAGGATAAAGCTGCGTTACTCGATACGCTGCGCGAAAAAGATTTCGTTGACATCCGCGCCGACGTGCTGAACGATGTGCTTGCTTCGGCGCTACCCTGGAAAAATAGTTTTCCCCCCAATGTCTATCGCGAATCATTGCTCGCTCCACGCGTTGAAAATGAGATGCTGCTGCCGCAGCGACAGGCGATCCGCGCTTTCTTCGCGGCGGAGGCGCCGGAGGTAACGACGGCCCCCACGCTCTGGGCTTATCTGCAGCGCGCGATTCAGCTTCAGGACGATATGACTTATGGAACCCTGATCGCCGACGCGAAAGAAGCGCTCCGACGCGGCGTTTGCGATGCTCGGTCGCTGGATGTCCTGTTTGTCACGGCTTGCCGGGCATTAGGAATCCCGGCCCGTCTGAATCAGGTGACCGGGATAAGAGAATTCTATACGGATGGACTTTATCGTCCTATTAACGACGCGTCTCTGTCGGAGCCGGTAAAGAACGGAACCTTAATGCTGCAAAACGTCAGCGGGAAACCGCTGGTATATGCAACCCAGATTTCCATTGGCAAGTTTTTGCAGGGTGTATTTACTACGCTGAATTACGAAGGATTGGTCATTCGGGAGTCTGTCACGTTTTCGGTCGAGCCAGGTTTCTATCGTGTGATTACGACCGCGCGTCAAATTGACGGCAGTGTGCGCTGCCGGCTGGCTTATGCGGAAGTTTCGACTGATCAAATAACAGAATTGAATGTAACGCTGGCTGAAGATTCGCTGCGGGATAAGTTCAAGTACATGAAATTGAACGATCATCCGACCCAGTTGCCGGATGGAACGGCTGCCATGCTGTTCGATCCGATACGTTCCGGGCATGGGATTTTGCTTTTTGCCGAGCCGGGACGGGAACCGACTGAACATCTCTTCAATGAGATGATCGCACTGTCCGATCGTTTTAACCAGGCACCGATTGATTTGGTGATTGTGACCGAAACTGAAGATGCGCTCAATAACGTTACCCTGCAAAAAACGGTTACCCGAATTCCCTCCATCCATTTGCAGATTATGAATGATGACGAAACCCTGCAATCTTTGCACCGTCTGATGGATGTTGGCGACGAACGAAAGCCTTTTGTACTGGTGATGAACCAGCGCCGGGAAGGGCTGT
>CALCQT010000569.1 GCA_937894825.1 uncultured Anaerolineaceae bacterium | reverse complement strand
ACGGACCGGTTGAACGCGCGTGCACTTTATCTTCAACCAGGTGATGCAGTTTGAGCATGGTCATCACGCCGACAGTCACCGGCTGGTCAAAAGGTTCACCGGATTTGCCGTTGATCAGCGTCTGCTTCCCGACGATCGGAACCGGATTGCCGGTCTTAAGGCTGAGACGGGCGGCGATATCCCGCAGTTCAATCTCAGTTTTACCCTCCAGAGCTGCCTGATCATACGTAGGGACTTCTGTGAGCGAGGGCAGATTCTTTTCCTGAATCAAATCGCTTTCGCTTTCGATCCAAAGTTTCAGGCAGGTTAGAATACTGGCCTCATCCTTTGGCAGTACGGTCGGCGCGTTCGGCTGGACATTTTCCCAGTCGATGATGGTATCCGGATCAAACCCGTGGTCCCGCAGCCATTCAGCAAAGACGACATGCTTGGCATAAAACTCGTCATTGCCCATTTGGTAGAAGTCATAATCTTTGCCTTCCAGCCAATTCTCAATATACAGCAGCCGAACTTCATTATCATCAACGATTTGTTCCGGAGCCAGATCCTGGTCCAGGATCCATTCCCAGGCTTTGTCGCCGATTTCCTGCCAGGCGCGGTCAAGCATCCAGGCACGGGAGAGTTCGGACTCGATTTCATATTCCGTTGCGCCGTCAAAAACCGGGGTGATCGCCCGGAACCCCAGCCGCAGCGCAGCCCAGCCCAGATGGACTTCCAGCACCTGGCCGATGTTCATACGGCCAGGAACGCCGAGCGGATTCAGAATGATGTCCACCGGTGTACCGTCTTCAAGATATGGCATGTCTTCGATCGGGACGACGCGTGAGACCACACCCTTATTCCCGTGGCGGCCGGCCATTTTGTCCCCGGCTGTGAGCTTGCGGCGCTGCGCCACAGAGACGCGCACCATAGTATCCACACCGGCGGATAAGTCATTGTTTTCTTCACGGGTGAAGACCTTGACGTCAACGACCTTGCCGCGTTCACCGTGAGGCATCTTAAGCGAGGTATCTTTGACGTCACGCGATTTTTCACCAAAAATGGCGCGCAGCAGCCGTTCTTCCGGCGTCAGTTCTTTCTCGCCCTTCGGTGTGATCTTTCCGACCAGAATGTCGTTCGGGCCGACTTCAGCGCCGATGCGGATGATACCGTTCTCGTCCAGATCTTTGATGGCGTCGTCACCAACGTTCGGAATGTCCCGGGTGATTTCTTCCGGTCCTAACTTGGTGTCGCGCGCTTCCAGTTCATATTTTTCGATATGGACGGAGGTAAATTTCTCGTCCATCACGACCCGTTCCGAGATCAAAATGGCGTCCTCAAAGTTGCCGCCTTCCCAGGACAGGAATGCGACGGTCACATTTTGACCGAGGGCCAGATGGCCGCGGACGGTTGAGGAGGAGTCAGCCAGGATCTCATTCTTCCTGATCCGCTGACCTTTGATCACTGCCGGACGTTGGTCGATACAGGTGCTCTGATTGGAGCGCTGGAACTTCCGCAGCTGATGCGTATGCAGCATGCTGTTTGAATCCCGGACGATGATCTGTGTCGCGTTGACCGAGATCACCTCGCCGTCCTCCGGTGAGGTCAGCACCTGCCCGGAGTCAATGGCCGCGTACTGTTCCATACCGGTGGAGACCAGCGGAATTTCCGGATTGACAAGCGGGACGGCCTGCGCCTGCATGTTGGAGCCCATCAAGGCGCGGTTCGCGTCGTCATGCTCCAGGAATGGGATCAGCGCGGCGCTGACGCCGACAACCTGCTGCGGCGAGACGTCCATGTAGTCGATCGCGTCCGGAGCCGAAGTGGTGAAGTCGGAATAGTGCCGGCTGGAAACGGATTGTTCATCGAATTCGTTCCATTCGTTAATCCGTGTGTTGGACTGCCCGATGACGAATTTGTCCTCAGCGTCCGCGGAGAGGTATTCGACATCATCCGAGATATAAGGCGTAATGAAAATGATCGACTTATCCAATTTTTGGATCGCCGGCAGCATCTCAGCGGTAATTCGTTCCCCTTTTTCAATGATGACTTTGCCGTCATCTGCGGTCAGTGTTTCATTGACCTTACGGCCAACCAGACGGGGATCATTTTTCGGCAGGTTTTTATAAACCCGGCGATAAGGCGTTTCGATAAAACCGTATTCGTTGACTTTCGCATAGTTAGCGAGACGGCCGATCAAACCAATGTTCGGGCCTTCCGGTGTTTCAATCGGGCAAATACGCCCGTAGTGGGTATGGTGAACGTCACGGACATCGAAACCCGCCCGTTCCCGGCGCAGACCGCCCGGTCCTAACGCGGAAAGGGTGCGTTTGTGACGCAGTTCAGCCAGTGGGTTGGTCTGATCCATGAACTGGGAGAGCTGAGAGGAACCGAAGAACTCCCGCAGTGCGGCGATGACCGGACGAATATTGACCAAACTGACCGGTGTGACGCGTTCCTGGTCGCGAATGGACATACGCTCTTTGATGACGCGCTCCATTCTGCGCAGCCCGATGCGGAGTTTGTTGGAAATTAATTCGCCAACCGTTTTTACCCGACGGTTTCCGAGGTGGTCAATATCGTCTTTCTCAACGACACC
>CALCQT010000568.1 GCA_937894825.1 uncultured Anaerolineaceae bacterium | reverse complement strand
GTGTTTTTATTGTATGGGAGCACCGCAAATATTCAATTGAGATTCTTTTGACATCAGAGGATTTTTTTTGTATCTTTTCACATTAAGTTAATTTTCTTTCGATTTTCTTTACCAACCTTTTACATTATGCCGATTTTTACTTGTCAATAAGTCCTGGCCGGGAGCTGTTCCGCCGCGTTTTCCTGGTCAAAAACCGCTTCATCGACATACCGTTTTTTTTCAACCGGTTCCCCCGCTTCAAGTTTGCGAATGATTTCCGCAACCCGCGGACCGTGAAGCGGATTGCACTCGACAGACACATTCAAATCCCCGGCAAGCATCGCATTAAATGCCGCCCGGACCGCATCAAAAGAAATGACTATAATCTCTTTGCCGGGAATTTTTCCGGCGGCTTTCATCGCTTCAATCGCGCCAAACGCCATATTATCGTTCTGGGCGATCACGACGCCAATTTCGTTATGTTTTTGCAACAAAACACCCATCACTTCACGCGCCTTGGATTGAATAAAATCCGCCGATTCAATCGCAATCAAGTGATAATTTGGTTTCTCGGCCAGTTTTCTGGCAATCCCTTCCGTCCGGCCAATCTCAGCTGTCGACCCCAATGTCCCCTGTAATTCAACAATGTTGATTTCTTCGTCGGCCCGTCCCTGCGACTCCAAATAGGAGTTCAACCAGTCAATCGCTTTTTCGCCTTCACTTAAAAAATCCGAGCCGACCCAGGCAGTATACAGTGAATCATCCTTTACCTCCACAAACCGATCCGAAATGATCAACGGGATGTTCGCCGCTTTCACCTCCGCGAACACAGTATCCCATCCGGTCTCAACAACCGGCGCCAGAACAATGTAATCAACTTCCAATTGAATAAAATTCCGCAGCGCTTTCACCTGGTTTTCAAATTTCTGTTGTCCGTCATTAAAAACCAGTTCAAAACCATTCTCCTCAGTAAATGTCGACATGATCGATTCTGTATTCGCTACCCGCCAATCGGACTCGGCGCCAATCTGTGCAAACCCCACCACAATCAAATCGTTTTCCGCCGTTGATTCCGGGGAATTTTCCGTAGGACGAGACAAAATCCCGCATCCGGATAAAGAACAAATTTGCACTAAAAAAATCAATCCAATCCTGCAATAGCCTCTCATTGATGCCAACTCCTTTCCATTCGTCTCTGAGCGTTTCGAACTGAAATGCAACAAATAATTATGTCAGGAAGAATTATGAACCGTTACAGCAATCCGCCTTAGCAAAACCCAGGCAACAAGTCTTTTTCCGGCGCCTCAAACCTGCTGATGAATAATTTCAAGCGGCAGATGCACAATCACACGGGTCCCGACGTCATATTCACTCCGGATTTCTAACCCATAAGCCTCTCCATAATATAACTGGATGCGTTCCTGAACATTCGTCAAGCCATAGCCAAAACGGCTCCCGTCTGAAATCGCCTCGTTCAATTCTGCCAGTACTGCCGCCTCAATCCCGACCCCATTATCGCTGACTGTCAGGCACAGATGGCCGTCACAAGCCTCAGCCTGAACCGTGATGCGGCCCATACTTCGTCTCTTTTTAATCCCATGATACAGTGCATTCTCGACCAGCGGCTGCAAGGTTAATTTCGGTACTTTGCAGTGCGACAACATATCCGGAATGATAATTTCATATTCCAGAATGTCGCGGTATCGGGCCTGCTGAATCTCCAAATAACTGCGGACATGGACCTCTTCTTCCTTCAGGCTGATAACATCTTCTCCTCGGCTTAATGTCGTCCTGAAAAAATTGGAGAGTGATGTAATCATTTCCACCACCTGCCGATCCTGATGGTCCTCAGCCAGCCAAATGATTGTGTCAAATGTATTATATAAAAAATGAGGATTAATTTGGGCCTGCAGCAATTTCAATTCAGTCTGGCGCAGATTCGTCTGCTCTTCTTTTACGTCCTCCAACAAACTTCCAATTTGACCGACCATGGCATCAAAAGCATCATTGAG
>CALCQT010000567.1 GCA_937894825.1 uncultured Anaerolineaceae bacterium | reverse complement strand
GGTTATCCAGATCAAAATCACTGATTCTTGAAATTACATGGGTCAGGTCTTCCGCCGTGACCTCCGTTGCGGATAAGCGTGTTTCACCGGATACGTGCCGGACCAGGGGAGGGCGCCCGAGATCCATCACGATTTCAATTAATTCTTCAACCTTGCCGGTCTTCCGAATACTTTCCGCAAGCGGTTCCGGCAACACTGTCAGCAAGCTGATAATATCATCCAAGTTATTTTCGTATTTTTTCATTTCGCCTTTTTTATCGTATGAACCTGATGCGTCCGAATCGGCTGTAATGCGTTTTGCTCAAAGAGAAATGAAGGGACCGTGTCATGTGCTTTTTCGGTTAAGTTTTTGACAAACACAATCTGACGGGTATCCAGCTGAAAGCCCTCATTCAGCATGGATTCCGTCATCCAAGCCTGAAAACCGGGAACAGCAACGCGCAGTTCCGAATCCGGAACTGTTGATACGGAGGCGGCCAAATGGATCAGCGCCTTTCCGGGATTCTCGATCACCGGATGGAAAATCGGTTCAATATACACATTATTCTTATCAGTCTCCACTTTCGCGCAGGCGACGACCTGATTGTCTTTCTTCAGGGCATAAATCCGGGGAGATTTCCAATTGCTGCCCAACTGACGGAGCAGCGGCGGGATTTGGGACTGATAAAACAGATCGAATTCGTTAAAGGGTTGCACAACGACCTCCTGCCAGTCGTCCGGGTACGGCAGATCATCCGGCAGGTGCATTTTCCAAATCGTTTGTTTCGAAATGACGGCAAAGCCGACCTGCCGGAACGCGGCGGAGAACCAGTGGCCCTCATCCAGAATGACCGCCAGGGTTTTCTTCTGCGCTTCCCCGGCCTCCTGGATCAGATATTCCAGCAATAACGGCAGCCGAACGTTGTCCGCTTTTTCGCCGGCCATCAGCCAATTGATCCAGGCCGACGGAAGTGAGCTGTCGACATCGATTTGCGCCCCCCAATAATAGACGCGGGCAGTGTCCAGACAAACCGCGGTGACATCCGTCGAGATCAACCCGAAAAAATCAAACAGATATCTCGCCTGCCCTGCCTGATTGTTGGTAAAGCGGGTCCAATTATTAAAGCAAAATGTTGTACTCTTCTTGCTCAGGAAAAACGCCAGGTCGTAAATATGAAAGTTTCGAACGCGATCCACAAATACCCGATACTTTTCAGTCCCGTCTCTTTATAATTCCAAATATGATCACAATGATTGCGCCGCCAGCCATTAAGCCGATTCCCAGAACCGCCATCAGCGGAGAGCGCCGCGTCCCTTCCGGGTTAGTTACCGCTGTCTGAGCAGTGCTTTCAAAAGCGGCCT
>CALCQT010000566.1 GCA_937894825.1 uncultured Anaerolineaceae bacterium | reverse complement strand
CCGGCCCTGGGTATATACTTTTTTTAGATCACTAACCCGGATCAATGGGAAATCGCTTTTCTCCATGTTCTTATTCTATGCAAACGATAGCACCTCGTGAATAGACAATTATGGATCAGGTGTCAAAAACCATACAAACTCGAGATATTGTATAATAACGTTGCAATCAGAAATTCGAAAGACAAAGCGCCATTTCGAAATATGATTTGAGCATTGAAAGGCAATTCATTGGCGAAGAGCGTACGATGCACCCACTCTTTTAACGCCTGTATCCAATAGGATGGGGAGGTCAGCAGATCGAATGCAAAATCAGCAAACCAAGGAAAAATTAGCGGCGGCATTGAAAACGCTTCTGCTGGAAAAACCTTTCGAGCGCATCACGATCCGAGAAATTGTCGGCCAATGCGGGATGAATCGTCAAACCTTCTATTATCATTTCAATGACATCTACGATCTGTTGGAATGGATGTATCATCAGGAAATGGTGTCCCTGCTTTCTCCCTATCAGGAACCGGAAGATTGGAAGAAAAACAGCCTGACCCTGCTCAATTATATTCACGAGAACGCGCTCATTTGTAAACGGGTGCTGAATTCTCCGGGCTATAAGCAGTTACGAAGATTCGTGTTTATGGATTTTCGCGCACTATACCGGAAATTTTTCGACAAAATGGCCCTCGGGCATGAATTTGATGAAGAATTCAAAACGTTTCTGGCCGATTTTTACGCCTTCGGCGTCGAAGGGTATGTGATTCGCTGGATCGAAGACGGGATGAAAGAAAGCCCGGAACAGATTGCCGAACAGCTGGCTTTCTTTGTCGAACAAAACGACATTGGAAGAGACAGCCTGCAGACCCCGGAGCAGCAGCCATAGCGCGCATTAAACGTTGCTGCAGCCAATCATTGTCCTCTGATAAAACAGAAAATCGAATCACGAAGTTGTATTTGAACCCGCAAATATTGTGGTAATATCATACGAATTGCAGCACTGTCCCCATTTCATCCTTCTGATGAAAAACGAGAATTTTGACGTGATAAAATTAGGCTTGATCTCTACGGCCAAGGCGGAATTATTGTGAGTGATTTTCTTATTAATGCAGGTTCATTTTTATATAGTGCGTTCACGCTGGGGATCCTTTGGGCAATTATGGCAATCGGGGTCTTCCTGACTTACCGGATCCTGGATATTGCGGACCTTTCCTGTGAAGGAGTTTTCCCATTAGGCGCAGCCGTTGCCGCAAAAATCATTTCTCAGGGCGGAGACCCTTTTCTGGCTTGTCTGGCTGCCGCCGGCGCCGGTGTTCTGGCCGGAACCGTCACGGGTATTCTGCACACAAAATTAAAAATTCCGATTCTTCTCTCCGGAATTTTAGCCATGACAGCACTGTACTCGATCAATTTACGCGTGATGGGGAAAGCGAATATCTCGCTGCTGCGCATGGACACTGTCTACAGCCGTATTCAGAATCTGCTCGGGATCACGTCAAAAGCTGCCACCATCCTGGTGGGCAGTGGATTTGTGTTGCTGGTTGTGATCCTGCTTTGGATGTTCCTGAATACCGAACTGGGCTATTCAATCCGCGCGACCGGAAATAACGTTAACATGATCCGCGCGTTGGGTGTCGACACAGATAAAATGTTTCTGTTCGGATTGGTCATCGGAAACGCGCTGATTGGACTGGCAGGCGCTTTAATTGCGCAGAACCAGAGTTATGCCGACATCGGGATGGGCACCGGAACGATTGTGATCGGGCTGGCGTCCGTCATTATCGGCGAAGTTTTGTTTGGCAACAGCAGCGTATTTCGCCACATGATCGCCATTGTTCTGGGTAGTGTAACTTACCGCATCATTATCGCGCTGGTACTTGAAATTGACTTTAAATTTCAGGTTGCTGACAGAAGTTTCGAGATCGCGGTTGAACCGACCGACCTGAAGCTTTTCACATCCATTATTGTGACCATCGCACTTTCATTACCGCTCATTAAACAGAAAATCGCCGCGGTCAAAGCCAGCGGAGCTTCAAGTCGTTAGAAGGGAAGTTTTCTCACATGCTCAATCTTGAAAAAGTGTCCAAAATTTTCGAACCCGGAACCGTCAGTGAAAAACGCGCCCTGAACGAAGTAGATCTCATTTTAAATGAAGGTGATTTCGTAACCGTCATCGGCGGCAATGGCGCGGGAAAATCCAGTCTGCTCAACGCGATCGCCGGCCGTTTTTTCGTCACTTCCGGCAACATTTCTATCGACGGGATTGATTTAACCCGTCAGCCGGAATACAAGCGCGCGCAATGGATTGGGCGGGTTTTTCAGGACCCGATGATGGGCACGGCCTCAAACATGACCATTGAAGAAAATCTTTCCATCGCATTGCGCCGGGGACAGGCCCGCACCCTGAACTGGGGAATCCTGCGCGGCGAGAAAGAAGTTTTCATCGATCATCTGGCTCAATTGGACCTGGGGTTGGAAACCCGGATCCGCACCAAAGCCGGACTGCTGTCCGGCGGCCAGCGCCAGGCGCTGACACTGCTGATGGCCACCATAAAAAAACCAAAATTATTATTGCTGGACGAACATACCGCGGCACTGGATCCGAGCACCGGACGGAAGGTGCTGACGTTGACCGACAAACTGATCCGAGAGGACCATCTGACGACGTTGATGGTCACCCATAATATGAAAGACGCAATCCAATTCGGCAACCGCATCATCATGATGAATGAAGGCCGTATTATCGCCGACATACCGTCCGAAAAAAAAGCAACGCTGAAAGTCGAAGACCTGATCGCGATGTTCGAAAAAATCAGCGGATCCGGCTTTGCAAATGACCGCATGCTGTTAAAC
>CALCQT010000565.1 GCA_937894825.1 uncultured Anaerolineaceae bacterium | reverse complement strand
AGGCAATAAAAGATTATGAAGGGTTATGCTATGCTGAAAATCGGGGAATCCGGTTGGATCGAAAAGGAAATCCCCGCGTGTGGTCCACTGGACGCGATTTGCAAGCCTTTAGCTGTAGCGATCTGCACTTCCGACATCCACACATTATGGGAAGGCGCGATCGGCGAGCGGCACAACATGATTTTAGGTCATGAATGCTGCGCAGAAGTAACAGAAGTCGGCTCCCTGGTTAAAGATTTCAAACCCGGTGACAGAGTATTGGTCCCTGCAATCACCCCTGATTGGAACTCGCTGGAGGCTCAATCCGGCTATTCCATGCACTCCGGTGGAATGTTAGGCGGTTGGAAATTCTCCAACTTTAAAGATGGTGTTTTTTCCGAATATTTCCATGTAAACGACGCTGACGGCAATCTGGCGAAACTTCCATCGAACATCAACGTTGTGGACGCCTGTATGCTTTCCGACATGGTTCCCACCGGATTCCATGGCGTCGAACTGGCGGATGTTCAATTTGGCGACAGCGTCCTGGTGATCGGCATCGGCCCGGTTGGCCTAATGTCCGTCGCCGGTGCGGCCCTGCGCGGCGCTTCCCGCATTATCGCGGTCGGCACCCGCCCGAAGTGTGTTGAAGCGGCAAAGAATTACGGCGCCTCCGACTTCATCAGCTATAAGAATGGAACCATCGAAGATCAGGTTCTTGCCCTGACGGATGGCAAGGGTGTTGATAAGGTTATCGTCGCAGGCGGCGGTGTGGAAACTTTCGATTCCGCAATCAAAAGCCTGAAACCCGGCGGAAAAATCGGCAACGTCAATTATCTTGGCTCCGGCGACTATGTAAATATCCCGCGTGTGGAATGGGGCGTCGGGATGGGTCACAAGCAGATCAACGGCGGTCTAATGCCCGGCGGGCGTCTGCGGATGGAAAAACTGGGCGCGTTGGTCTCCTCCGGCCGGCTGGAAGTCGCTCCGTTGTCAAGTCACATCTTCGAGGGCTGGGATCACCTGGAAGAAGCGCTCTTCCTGATGCGTGACAAACCGGCTGATCTGATCAAACCGGTCGTGAAACTGGCAGACTAATTCTTAAGTAGGCTGTCAAAAGCAGAAATGCTAATCATGAAACTGCTATTCGATTTTTGGCGCTTTGCGCCAAAAATCGAATAGCAAACCTGTCATCTCGAGAGGAGCGAAGCGGAGTCGAGAGATCATCAAACACCATTTTAGGTCTGAATTTCTCCAGAGCAAAGTTATTCGTAGATGTTCTTCTGAAGTTTTTTGAAAAGTTTGATTTTTTAGAGGAATAAGAAGGATAATGCTTTTTGAGGATGTCTCGACTCGCTGCGCTTGCTCGACATGACAAGTTTTGCGGAGATATTATTTTTTGCAAAACAAAAAATAATATCTCCTACTTTTGAACCAACCCAGCCGAATAACATTGAGGAGAACGCTTTCATGAAAATATTGGTCATCTCGGGTTTTTTAGGAGCGGGAAAGACCACCTTTATAAAAATGTTGGCCGAAAGAACAAAACGCGATTTTGTGATTCTGGAAAATGAATATGGGCAGGCCGACATTGATCGTGCCGTCCTGCGCGCGGATACGGACCTGAATATTTATGAATTGACCGAAGGTTGTGTCTGCTGCTCGATGAAACAGGACTTTGCCACATCCATCCTCACAATCGCCAACACGTTGGATCCGGAATACCTGATCGTCGAACCGACCGGCGTAGCCCGGTTGAGCAATATCCTGGCGAATATTCGCAAAATTCAATACGAACGAATTGTCCTGCTCAAACCGCTGACCATTCTTGACGGCGCCGCATTTGAAGACAGTTACCGCGCTTACGGTAAAATTTACGCAGATCAGTTGGAAGTTGCGCCCCGGATTTTGATCTCGAAAATGGAGCGTGCTGACCAGGAGGACCTGGAACGACTGGAACAGGAAGTTCGACAGCATAATCAGAACGCGGAACTGATTTTGAATCATTACACTGAGCAACCCAAAAGCTGGTGGGATTCTTTGTTATCGGATTTTCTGGACCCAAACCAGGCGCAGAAAGAAGAAAGTGAAGAAACGCTGGAACTGGAAACGCTTTCGCTAACCGAGGTTAATTTGGACAGCCCGACAAAACTGATCGCGTTTCTGCAAGCGGTTACGTTTGGGGTGTTCGGAAAGATTGTGCGGGCAAAAGGATTTCTGCCTTGCGGCGGTGCGCTCTTACGCTTCGACGTGGTAAACCATACCTACGCCATCACCGGAATGAATGAACAATCAGGCGAAACAGCGAGCTGCGTGTTCATCGGTACAGATCTGCAGCGCAGCTGGCTGCGGGAAACTTTACAACCGGTCTATCAGCGCCGGATTCCGTTCAACCAACGAATCAACCTGAAACAATCAGCAAAAATCGTTCCGCTCACGGAACAGGCGTAGCCGTCCGCACCATGTATTGGGCAACCCAGCCCTCCAGGCCGTCATTCGTACGGATCTTTTCCCACCACAAGCCATTCACTTTGACAGATTCCCCCATCATTTCCAACAGCGCACCATTGGGCTGACTCTTCAGGACTGTCGCCGTGTAATCCGGTGAATCGCGAATCAGCACGCCCACATCATCCGGCACAGCCACAATCCCATAAACTATTGTCGGCGAAGGGGTAA
>CALCQT010000564.1 GCA_937894825.1 uncultured Anaerolineaceae bacterium | reverse complement strand
TCAGAGGAGTAACGGAGGAAGAACCACCGATAACGATTTTTTCGGTCGGTTCGGTACCGGCATAAGCAGCGGCGTCAGCAACGACGGCGATGTATTTGTTTTCTTCAACGATGGCCTGACCTTCGGCACTCAGAATGAAATTGACGAAATCCTGGGCGGATTCGCTGATTTCAGCCAGGGTAGCGATGTTGAACGGGCGGAAAACTTTGTATTCGCCGCTGAGGATGTTTTCAACAGAAGCAGCAACGCCGTCGATGTCGAAAGCTTTGACGGTGTCGTTCAGGGAACCAAGGGAAATGTAACCAATCGCAGACGGATCGCCAGCGACGGTGGTCAATACGACGGAAGTGCCATTGACGATGGTGGCTTCTTCGGTTGTTTTGTCAACGTTATTGCCGTCAGCGTCTTTTTCCTGAACGCCAAGGAGCTCAACGAAAGCGCCGCGGGTACCGGAACCTTCTTCGCGGGAAACAACGTTGATATCGCTGTTGACGTCAAACTGCGCATATACGCCTGTGGCGAAAGCCAGAACCAGGACTGCGGCCAAAACTACGATCAATGATTTTTTCATGTCTAATTTCTCCTTCTTAGATTTGATTCAATATTACACAGAGAATGTAAAAACAGATTAGGAAGAAATGTAAAGGGAATGTAAAATAGACTGTTCGTTCATAATTATTTCCGGATATTTCCGCATAAACGCTCAGATATGCGCAGCAGACATTTTTTTAGAAGTGACGATCTTCTTCCGCTGATATCAGATATACAGATATACACTACCTACACGGAGGATGAGGACCGTTGACACAGCTTTTCGTTCCGCGAATTGATACCAGCCGAACTGACAAATTGCGATAAACTTAAGCTATAGTTTTTGCAGATCAAATAAGACAGCAATCAGGAGGTTTCAACATGGAGAACTATCTGTTCGAAGGACGGCTGGCAGACACCGACAGCGCGGTGGACTGGCTGATAAAACTGGAGACAGAGCGTCAAAAAAGGAAATTGATCATGATTCCCAGCGAGTCCTTCGCTCCTCAGGCCGTGCGGGAATCCCTTGCGTCGGTATTTCAAAATATTTACGCGGAAGGATATCCGGATGAAGACTCACGCGCGTTGACTGAACCAGAAATTCTGGATTACGAAAGCATGCTGGGGAACTACCGCCGGAATTCTGATCCGCGTTACTACAAAGGCGTCGAATACGTTGACATCCTTGAACCGCTCGCCCGCCGTCGTTGCGCGGAAGTGTTCGCCAACAGCCGCGTCCGGGCGGAAGAGATTTTCGTCAATGTCCAGCCCCTCTCCGGCGCACCGGCTAATAATGCCGTTTATCATTTGATCCAGCCGGGAGACACAGTGCTGGCAATGGACCTGCTGCACGGAGGGCATCTTACGCATGGCAGCCCTGTCAACCGGACCGGGTTGCTTTATAACATCATCCATTACACGATCAATCCGGACACCGGAGTTCTTGACTATGATGAAATACAGCGTCTGGCGACTGAACACCGCCCGCGTATGATCATCGCAGGATACACTTCCTATCCTTACATCCCGGATTGGAAACGCTATCGTGAAATCGCTGACAGTGTCGGCGCTTATCTTTTCGTTGATATGGCGCACATCGCCGGTTTGGTTGCGGCCGGGGTGATTGAATCTCCGCTTGGCTATGGGGATGCGATCACATTTACAACCCACAAAACACTGACCGGGCCGCGCGGCGCTGTTATTTTAACGACTGACCCCAAGATCACAAAAATCATTGACAAAGCCGTTTTCCCTGGTGAACAGGGCGGCCCGCATACACAGGTGTTCGCCGCATTGGCCACCACCCTCAAGATCGCCAAAACGGAAGCTTACCGTGCGTATCAGCAGCAGGTTCTTGATAATATCCAGGCGTTGATCCATCAGTTCAATACACGGGGAATCAAAGTCGCCTATCACGGTTCGGACAGCCACATGCTGTTGCTGGACTGTAAAGTAATCAAAGGAGAGGACGGAACCACACTTTCGGGTGATCTGGCGGCACGCATTCTCGATCTGGCCGGCATTGTGCTCAACCGGAATACCATCCCGGGGGACAAATCCGCATTGCGGGCCAGCGGCATTCGCATGGGGACATCCTGCATTACACAGATCGGCTTGAACACAAAAGACATGATTGAAGTGGCCGATATCATCGCAGATTTGCTCTACGCGATTCATCCATATACCATGCCGGGAGTTAAAGGCCCCTTGCAGCGTGCACGCGTCGATTTTTCGGTGTTCGAAGCCTGCAAAATACGGGTCCGCAAATTGTGTGAGAAACATACTGTCCTGAATCACGACCCGGAATATGGCTATCCGCATTTCTATTATCTGGATGATCATCTTAAATCATTCGATGGCAAATCGTACCTGAAAATTCATGGCGAACATGCCCGTGAATTCGTAAATTACGCTTTTCTGGACGATGCCGAAGCGCTGGCGCCTTTTGAATATCACGAATCTTCATTATCGGCTGACGGAACCGTCATTCACGGGTGTTTAACAGCATTGGCGGATGGATATCAGTTTGAATGCGGAAACAAAGACGCGCCGCTGGCGGCCGCCTGGCTGCGGGCGCTTTCGGACGGTTTTGTACGGTTTGACAAAGATTATCGAAAACGGTTGCCC
>CALCQT010000563.1 GCA_937894825.1 uncultured Anaerolineaceae bacterium | reverse complement strand
GTAGCGAGAAAGCCTGGATCACCAAAGGCGTGCAAGCAATCTTCCAGGATCCGTTCAGCGCATTCAACCCACTTCGTACGGTCGATTCCTACTTTCACGAAACAGTGCGGAACTTTCGGCTAGCCCGTTCAAAGCAGGAAGCCATTGCTCGGATCGATCAAAAACTGCGCCTAGTGGGACTGACGTATCAGGAATTTGCCGGCAAATACCCGAATGAGTTTTCCGGCGGGCAACTCCAGCGCATCTCGATCGCCCGCGCCTTGCTGAAGGACGCCCCTGTCATCCTGCTGGATGAGGCCACTGCATCTTTAGATGTCGAGAATGAAACATTGATCCAGTCCGCACTATCTGCACTGATCCAAAACAAGACAGTCCTGGTCATCGCGCACCGCATGCGCACCGTGGCCGGTGCGCACAAAATTGTCGTCCTGGAAGAAGGCAAGGTCGCCGAAGAGGGCAACCATCAGGCCTTGCTGGACCAAAACGGACTCTACGCCCATCTCTTTGCGCTGCAGAAAAAAGCCGGCGCATGGACCTTATAACCCATACCGGAAAACCTTTCCGGAAAAGTTGGAGAAAATCACAATGGATAATAAACTGAACGCAAAAGACCTGATCAACGTGGGTCTCTTCACGGCGATCTATTTCGTACTCTTTTTTGTTGCCGGCATGATCGGGTATATCCCGATTTTCATGCTGCTGCTGCCGTTTTTGCTGCCGCTGCTCACCGGCATCCCTTTCATGCTGTTCCTCACGAAAGTGAAAAAATTCGGCATGGTTACGATCATGGGGATCATCGTCAGCCTGCTGATGTTCGCCACCGGCCATGGCTGGCCGGTCCTTGTAACCGGGATCATCTGTGCGCTGATCGCGGATCTGATCTTCAAATCCGGCGAATATAAGAGCTGGAAAAAGACAGTGATCGGATTCTGCGTCTTCAGCGGATGGTGCATCGGCGCGATGCTGCCGATGTGGATCATGCGGGACGCTTATTTTGAACAGATGCGCGCCGGATACGGCGATCAATACACCGATACCTTGATGGGATTGATGTCCAATTGGGTGCTCCCTCTCCTGATCGTCCTGCTGATCATCGGCGGGATACTTGGCGCCAATATCGGAAAAGCCAGCCTGAAGAAACATTTTCAAAGAGCAGGCATCGTCTGATGCAGGCACAGCTTTTTCAAAGCGCGCCGATCAACACCTCCCTGCGCCTTGATCCACGCACCAAACTGCTGATGATGTTCATCATCAGTGTCATTATGGTCAATGGCGACATCCGGGGAAAGGCGGTCTATGTCCGTCTGGTATTAGCGGTTATTCCTTTTATCCTCCTGCTTTTCAGCGGGAGGATAAAAGCTGCCCTGTTTTATGCCGTCTTATACGCCGGCGTCTGGTACGCAGAGGTTTTTCTGGTCTATTCAATCAGCGGAGCCGCCAACATCCTGATTTTAATGCTGACAGGAATGGTGGGCCGTTTCATCCCCTGCGTAGTGTTGGGATATTATCTGATGACAACCACCCGAGTCAGTGAATTTGTAGCGGCAATGGAGCGGCTCCACATGCAGCAGACGATTATTATCCCGCTATCTGTTATGTTCCGCTTCTTCCCCACCATCCTGGAGGAATCCCGGTCGATCAATGACGCCATGCGTATGCGGGGAATCGGCAGCAAAAACCTTGTGAAAGATCCGATCGCGCTGTTTGAATACCGGCTGGTCCCGCTTTTGATGTCAATTGTGAAAATCGGCGGCGAATTATCCGCGGCGGCCCTCACCAGAGGGCTGGGCGGCCCGGTCAAACGGACCAACATCTGCAAAATCGGTTTTGGCATCTGGGATTTCTGCATGATCACCGTAACCATCGCCGCACTGACAGCCTATATTTTGATCCAGCGGGGAATATTATGATCACACTCGAAAATGTGTCCTTCTCCTATGAACAGGGTGAACTGGAAGGCGGGATTCGGGACATCAGCCTCACCATCCGGGATGGCGAAGTGATCCTTCTCTGCGGTGAATCCGGCTGCGGGAAAACAACGCTCACACGGCTCATCAACGGACTGATTCCGCATTATCATGAAGGGACGCTGTCGGGAGAGGTGCGCATCCATGGGGAAGAGGTTTCCGGACTGCCGCTTTATGAAACGGCAAAGCTGGTCGGATCCGTGTTCCAGAACCCGCGTTCACAATTTTTCAATGTGGATACCACCAGTGAATTGGCTTTCGGCGCCGAAAATTTGGGGTTGCCGGCCAATGAAATTGAACAGCGTGTCGCGCAGACGGTCAGCGAATTTCAAATTGAACCGCTGATGGAGCGCAGCATCTTTCAGCTTTCAGGCGGAGAAAAACAAAAAATTGCCTGCGCTTCCGTTTCAGTCTGCACACCGGCCATCTTTGTGCTGGATGAGCCGACTTCCAACCTGGACGCCGCAGCCATCCATGATATGCGCCGCATGGTCGCACTTTGGAAAAGCAAAGGCCGGACCATCATTATTGCAGAACACCGGCTGCATTTCCTGCGCGACCTCATCGACCGTGCTGTCTACATGCGGCAAGGCCGCATTGAAAGAATATTCAGTGCTGAAGAATTGAAGACATTGCCGCCTCAGCAGTTTGAGCAGATGGGACTGCGGCCGCTTTGGCTGGAAAATCTGCCCTTGGATCGCGATCCGATTGGTCAAACCCGAGGCGTCCTGGATCTGTCCCGTTTGTCTTATTCGCATGATCCTTCAGAGGTGGCAACGCTGGATGTGGAAAATTTGATCATTCCTGAGGGGGCGGTGGTTGCCGTCATCGGGCGCAACGGCGCAGGGAAAACTACGTTTGCCCGCTGTCTCTGCGGTTTGGAGAAACAAGCCCGCGGAACGCTTCAATTCCATGAAACCGCGCTGGGGCCGAAACAACGCCTCAAAACCTGCTACATGGTCATGCAGGATGTCAACCATCAGCTCTTTACCGAAAGCGTTCTGGATGAAGTGCTCCTGAGCATGGAAGCGAAAGATGAAGCAAAAGCGGAAAAAATTCTGGAGAGCCTTGATTTACTGCACCTGAAAGAATTGCACCCAATGTCGCTTTCCGGCGGGCAAAAACAACGCGTCGCCATCGCCTCGGCAATCGCCAGTGAAAGGGAGGTTGTCCTGCTGGACGAACCAACCAGCGGTCTTGACCTTCGTCACATGCGCGAGGTGGCCCAAAACCTTCGCAGCCTGGCAGAAATGGGGAAAACCCTGTTTGTGATCACACACGATCCTGAACTGATCCTTTCCTGCTAC
>CALCQT010000562.1 GCA_937894825.1 uncultured Anaerolineaceae bacterium | reverse complement strand
AGCGGCTTTTTTCCGGAAGATGAGGAAAAGAACGAGAAACAGCGCTGCGGCGCATGGCCAAAGGATGATTGGGACGGAAAGTTTCTGCGCTGTCCAGATCCCGGCCAGAATTCCAGCCGGGGCGAGCGTGTTGATGCGAGGATTATTGTCTGTCGCTGAAGGCTGCCGCACGGTTGATGAAGAATTGAACCAGCGCGACAAAAAATACGGAGAATATTTTTGTCAGCAGGACGTCTGCTCCGATTTTCTGTCCGAGGAGCAGTATTAACGAGGACAGACCAAGACCGAAGAGTCCGGTCAGGTAAAAAGCGGTGAATCTGGTTTTAAACCGGTCCGTTTTGCGGAAATTGTAGCGGCTGTTGAGGAAAAAGCTCAGGAAAATCCCGCAGTGGACACTGATAACATTGGATGCGAATTCATTCAGATGAAGTCCCTTAACCAGCAGCGCGAAAACGCCGGTGTCCAACCCGGCGCTGATCGCGCCGATGACGCCATACAAGAATAAATTACGCAGAAAGACTTTATCCAATTTCATGGCTGCTTTCACTTTTTTGCATCGCTATTTTCAGTTCCTCCAGCAGGATCGGGTGCAGCTCCTTGTTGGCGAGCAGAAATTCATAGGGCGGTTTGAAAAAGTCCGGCCCGCCCTGTAAATCGCTGATGACCGCGCCGGCCTCTTCCGCAATGACGAATCCGGCTGCCACGTCCCAGGCCGACAAGCTCATTTGCCACACGGCATTCAACCGTCCGGCGGCTGCATACGCAAGCTGCAGCGCGGCGGAACCCATTCGGCGCACCCCGGCGGATTTGAGCATAAAGTGTTTGAAGACAGTGAAGTTGTCTTTCCCCATTTCGACCAGCTTCATGCTGAACCCGGTGGACATCAGTGCGGAACGGAGATTGGTCTCAGCGGAAACATGGATGGGCCGCCCGTTGCAAAACGCGCCTTTGCCTTTTTCCGCATAGAAGCATTCATCCCGCATCGGATCATAGATGACGCCCATTGTCAATTGATTTTGATGCGCATAGGCGATCGAGACGCCGAAGAAAGGGATATCATGGGCGTAGTTCATGGTTCCGTCCAGCGGATCGATGTACCAGGTATGTTCCGTATTGCCATTATGCAGACCACTTTCCTCTGTCAGCACGGTGTGTCCGGGCGCAAGTACTGCCAGCCGTTCCAGAATGAATTGTTCGGATTGCCGGTCAATTTCGGTGACCGGGTCGTCCTGCAGTCCTTTTTGTGTGACCTGGTGCCGTTTCCCAAGACCGGCGGACAAAATTTGGCCGGCTTGTTTGGCGAGGAGGCAGATGTCGTCAAGTTCGGGTTTCATGGGGTTCCTATCAAATTGTTTTTGATGCACTCAAATTATAATCCAGACACGGGAAGAGATTCAACGGGAGAATATGGAATCGGTATCCCGGAGTTGTTGCAACGAGAGCAAGTGTGATAAGGGCGTCGGAAGGCGAAATTCTCAGGAACGGAAGCGTTATATTTTTTGTCATCTCGGCTCTCGAAGATGCTGCAATCGGCACCTTCGAGAGCCGAGATGACAAACGATTTGTTCTATATTTTATCTGACTTTGCCAGATAAAATATAGAACAAATCGAAAAATGACTTTGGACACCCTTCTAAAAATTGAAACGCTGTTGGTTCAGACGGAGGGTGAGAATTCGGCCATCTCGTGATAAGAGACTAATTCAATCCTGCTATGACTGGCGGCGAGATTTTTGGCATTTTCGGTAAATCCTTTTCGGCTGAACAGCATATAATATTTCGGTTCTTCTTTGAAGATGACGCTTTTCTCCATTAACTCCCGGATGACATCCGAATCTACCGGTTTGTTATGCCATTTTGCTTCACCGAACAAAATCCCTCCTTTTCCGATTGCAACCAGATCGATTTCCTCTTCCCGTTTCTTGACCGGATTGTTTCCCCACCAGCGGCCACGCTGACTGACAAAGAAAGGCAGTGTTTCCACGACTTGCCGGGCGTCAAAATAATCCAGCATGATGGCTTCAAAAACTTCACCCATATATGCGCTGAACTCCGGCTGGATCAGATTTCGGAAAACTTCTTTACTGAGTCCGAGCATGAGATTATTCAGGTTGGGCTGGACAAATTTGTACCAGAATCGGAACATGCCATCCCGCACGCGGTAAATACTCTTTCGTGGACTATTGTCTCCGAGTGGCTTTTCCCGGACCAGAATTTTCAATTCCATCAGCGATTGGATGTAGCGGTTCAGGGCATTGCCTGAAATGCCGGTTGCCTGTGCAATTTCATTGCTGCGTGTGGCGCCATTGGCCACCGCACCAAGAACGCTGTTATATATTTTGGGCTCACGCAATTCCTGTTTCAACAGATTAGCGGGTTCCTCAAACAGTCGCCCGTCCGGGTTCAAAAAGAGCCGGATAATGTTCTCCTCAAGGGATTCAGATTGCCGAATAAACGACAGGTATTCCGCCACACCGCCGGTCATTCCATAAGCGATGGCTATGTCTTCCACCGGCATTCTTTCCAAATATTGTCTTGTCTCAAAAAATGTAAATGGCATTAGCGCGTATTGCGCTGTTCGCCTGCCATATAAGGGACTCTTTGCTCCTAACACCTGGTTTTCCATGAAACTCATGGAAGAGCCGCATAAAATAATGAATAGTTGTGTATCTCGCAGATATTGGTCAATGGCCGCCTGCAGTACGGATGCGACGCCCTGCGACGCGGCGGCTAAATATGGAAATTCATCGATCACAAAGATGATTCGTTTATCTTTGGCGGCCTCACCGAGATAACGAAAGGCTTGTTCGAAGTCCTGAAAGGGCGGCAACGAACGCTCCGGATTGGTCAGCCGGTAGATTGCCTGCGAGAGCAGCCGCAGGTTCAGTGTTTCGCCCGCCTCGACTGCCAGAAAATAGATCGCGTCTTTCCCTTCGATGAATTCGCGGATTAAACGTGTCTTTCCGATTCTGCGACGTCCATAAATTACACTTAATTCAAATTGCCCGCTTTCGAATTGATTCTCAAGCGCACGTAATTCTTTTTCACGTCCGATAAAGTTCATAGTGACCTCTTTTACGTCTCATGAAAGGAGTAGCTTAAAATAATAAACAGCCATTACAGCTGTCCATTCAATCCACCCTCCTGCGAGGGGAGCGATTATGTAGACACCGATTGATACAAAGGGAGTGAAAATTTCAAACCACGCTCCCCATAGGAAGAGCGACAAAAGAAGAAGGTTTGATTTTGGCGTCAAAAGTTTTTGTCTGGCAATGGAGTAAAGCAAGTAATTGCGCTTCTTGTGTTACTCCATCGTTAGAGAACAATATTTAACTATTCAAGCCCGAATCATTTTTTCTTAGTGCATTTCAAACTTTACTCTGTAAAAAATCCTTCAGAGTTGATTTTTTTATAATGCCAGTATAACATAAGAATGCGATTTGCCAAATCGTGTTCTTATATCAGATCTGAGGTTTTGAGCCTCAAGAGGGAGGAAAACCTTCGGGCGGCGTTGGATATGCGTCATATTCCTGCAAACAAATCCGTGCCTGTCGCTAAAATTGAAAGAAGAACAAAAGCGATGACAGGATTCGAAAAATCGGCTCCTTTCGAGTTGAAATAAAATACGATAACGGAGGTATCAATGATAAAAATTACCGCACTGGGAACAAACGGCTGGTTTGACACACAGACTGGCAGCACGACCTGCATGCTGCTTCAGACCGACGACTATACCATTATTATGGACGCCGGCTATGGAATTGCGAAAATTAAACATCTGGTGGATTTTTCAAAACCGGCTTATCTTTTCCTTTCCCATTTGC
>CALCQT010000561.1 GCA_937894825.1 uncultured Anaerolineaceae bacterium | reverse complement strand
ATTCGGGCCTGCCTTTTCGATAAACTCAATACCGAAAGCGCCGTCGTCACTGAAGATAGGCGTCCCGGCTAATCCGACTTGGGCTAACTGGTTGGCGAGCACCGCTAATTCCGCAGTGTAGCCGCCGTAATAGATGATTTCCGGCTTTTTCGATGCGATGGAAGTCAATACCGCGGAATAGTCCGCCTCGCCTGGCGTGAGGGACTCATAGGCGACCGGTTCGACGCCTTTTTCTTTCAATGTGTCCCGGACGATATCGGCGATGCCTTTTCCGTAGTCCATTCCGTCATGCAGAATCGCAACTTTGGTCAATTTTAGTTCATCCAAAATGTAGAGCGCGGAAAAATAGCCCTGATCGGCATCCTGGAAAACAACCCGATTGAAAACCGTATTGTCCGATGTCAACTGGGCTCCGGTGGCAGAGGGCGAAAGCAACGGAATCCGGGCTTTTTCATAGATGGGAATGGCCGCCGCAGTTTCACCGCTGAGCGTGTGTCCCACGACCGCGGCGAAAGTGGCGTCGCTGGCCCATTTGTTGGCTACCGCTACGGCGGATTCCGGTGCACCCTGGGTGTCTTCCGCGAGCAGTTCAAATGCGAAACCTTCAAGCGGCTCCAACTGATCGACCGCAATCTTTGCGCTTTCCGCATTGTCGGATCCGTACATGGCATATTCGCCGGTCATTGGACCAGCGACGCCGATCTTGATTGTTTCGCCTGGCTTAATCACGGCACAGCTGCCGGGATCACTGCATGCTGCCGGTGCTTCTGCGAACGAACTGGCGGTAATGCCTAAAGATAGCAGGAATATGATTCCCAATACAAAAAATGATAAACGCTTATTCATGGCTTACTCCTTTCCAAAGTAGAACGAAAAATGAATAATGCAAACCAAGCCAAGACGGGTTGGCTGCTTCCTGACATTTGTTTTGTTTGTCGCTTGCTTTGTCGTTATAAAAGATAGGCAGTTGGCACTGCGGTTTAAAAACTCAAATGTCTAGCCGATTATGCAGTCGGCTTATTTTAATAAAGAATCCTGAATTGTCTTTCGAGAAGAAGGACAATTATCCCAAAAATTTGCCTGGTTTGTGAGGCGGTTCCAACACTTTGCTTCTGAGGATATGAAATGGATGCGGTGTAATAAAAGTGTATCTTTTATTGAAAAGTTGGAAGGATTATAAAACAGGTTTGGGTGACCGGATAAAGGTAATCTCCAAAATTATGACATTTATTTTGCGAAAAGGGATGTGATGAAGGCTGCGAAAAGGTTTATTCAACGCCGACTTTGAACATGCAATAGCCACGATTGCCGGGTCCTCCCATTAACGGAATTTAAGTGATTATAATCATCGTACGTACGCTGTGAACGGTGTATGGATCAATTGAAAGCGGGCATGTCCAACGCTTGTTTCGTGTAGATGTTTTTTGGGGGGGATATACTTTCGGATTGCTAATTTATAACTGATACGAGTGTCAAAAGTAGGATTACTTGATAGGTAACCGTTGTTCAATTTTGGCGTGTTGCGCACAAAAATTGCAATTCTCCTGAAAATGATTTTTGGACTTTTGACTCCCTTGTCATACCCGGTACAGGCTTGATGAATAGCGCCTTGCCTGAAAACAGACGAAACGCCTGCAACGATTTTCAGGCAGATGAAAGAAGGAGTGATGTGTAATGAAACTTGCAGAAGCATTAATTGAACGGGCCGATTTACAGCGAGAAATTGCTCAATTAGAGAGCAGAATGCGGCAGAATGCAAAAGTGCAGGAGGGGGATGAACCTGCTGAGGATGTTTCGAAATTGCTGCCACAGTATGAGCGAAAGATGGCAGATTTGGAAGGATTGATTATCCGAATCAATAAAACCAATCATGAAGCGTCGTTTGATGCGGTGACTTTGGCGGATGCCATCGCAAAACGTGATTGTCTGAAAAGCAAGCTTCGTGCTTATCGGGATCTGCATGAAGCGGCCTCGATCTCTCAGGATCGTTATAGCAACAAAGAAATCAAATTCATCCGTTGCATTGATGTGGCAATACTGCAGGACAGAATTGATCGTTTGGCAAAGGAATATCGTGAGCTTGATACGAAGTTGCAAGCGATGAATTGGGCGGTTGATCTTTTGGATTAGAAATAAAAGCGGTAGAGGGATGAAAGGCGTAGCACAGCCCGGTAAGGGGTTCTACTTACCAAAAAACCTGGCAGCTTCGGACAAAAGCAATTGGATTCGACTTCCATTCGATACAACTTATCGTCAAGAAAGTGAATGCTTACAGGTAAAGACTTATTGTTAGCACCGGTGCTGATTTCATTCTTCGAGGGTGGGTATGGGGCATATTTCAAATCACAGGCCAATTGCCGGACAGATGTTTCGATATCGGTAAACAAATGCAAAAAGAACCGCAGCATTCCGCTGCGGTTCTTTTTGATAACTGTCTTGTCAGATTTAACTGATTAATTTGATGCGACGACCCAGGCGCCATCCTTGACGACATAGAAGGTCGGGCCGGATGCGTTGCATTCGCCGACTTCGTCACAGGTGATTTCGCCGGTCAGACCCTGATAACCGGAAAGCGTACGGACCGCGGTGACCAGTTCGGCGCGCGGAACATAGAGATTTCCGTCTTCACCGAGGAAAGCGGTCTGTTGAATGACATGAGCCAGTGCCTGAACAACGTCATAAGAGAACCAGGGGAACGGTGTCTTGGTTCCGGCTTTGTAGCCAAGTGCGGCTTCGTATTTCGCATCAAAAGCCAATTTGGCTTCTGAATCTGCCGGGATGGAGGTCGTGCCGTAGCAGCCTTCTGCGTTTTCGCCGGCTTTTTCGAGGAATTCCTGGCCAAATGCGCCGTCGTCACTGAAAACGGGGATGCCTTTCAGTCCGACCTGTCCAAGTTGGTTGGCGATCACTGAAAGTTCCGCGGTATAACCACCGTAGTAGATGATCTCAGGAGATTTTGAGGCGATGGCGGTCAAAACGGCTGAATAATCTGCTTCCCCCGGTGTCAAAGCTTCATAAGCAACGGGTTCAACGCCGAGATCGACCAGCGTATCGCGAACTTTGTCGGCAATACCTTTCCCGTAATCCAGACCGTCATGCAGAACCGCGATCTTTTTATACCCCAGGTCGTTCACAATGAATTCAGCGGCGAATTTGCCCTGTGTTGCATCCTGGAAAACGATCCGGTTGAAAACGGCGTTATCCTCGGTCAGATTTGCGCCCGTTGCGGAAGGTGACAGCATCGGAATATATGCTTTTTCCATGATCGGGATAACCGCGGCGGACTCACCCGTCAGAACATTCCCGGCGACTGCGACGAAAGTCGGATCGGTAATCCATTTGCTGGCAATTGAGACAGCGGCTTCCGACGAACCAACAGAATCTTCCGCAAGGAGTTCCCATTCGAATCCTTCCAGCGGCTCCAGGTCCTGAATGGAGAGTTTTTCGCTGTCAGAAATGTCGACGCCATACATCGCATATTCACCGGTAAGCGGGCCTGCAATACCGAGCTTAATGGTTTCACCGGGCTTAATAATGGCGCATGCACCGTCTGCATCGCAGCGGGCGGCTTCATCCGCACTCGCTGACGTTGAATCGGTGGATGATTCTGCCGGTTCGGTCGTAACTTCAGCCGCTTTTTCAGCGGTTTCGGTCACAGGTTCCTCAGTGGCAGGAGCGGGTTCCTCGGCTTTTTTCGCGCAACCGGTCAGGATAAGCGAAAAAACGAGAAAGATACTGATGGTAAATAACAATGATTTTTTCATAATTTATTTTTTACTCCTTATTAAATTATGTTGAAAACAATATTGGTTATGGGTTTGCTCGGAAGCAGTTATACAAAAAGGTTAACCAAACCTGGATCGGTTTTCGGCGGATTATCGTCCACGCATATTTCCGGAAATGGTGTATGCGGGCATTTCAATACAACACAAATAGGTTTGGATGACTGCAGCTTACAAGGGAACCGGGCCTGTTTTCAGATTTTTCATGCGGGATGAAAACCTGAAAATTTCCGCCTGATTTTCCTACATTTTAACAATCTATGGTACCGATTCTGATTTGCTTTGTCAAGGGAGGCCTGGCAAGGTTATTACACAACAACTTAACCGAATACTTACATAAAATAAACAAAAAACTTTCGTTTTTGCAGTATCGTAATAGCTGGTTATTTCTACTACGGAAAAATTGCCGATTGTTTTGTTTTTCGATGGGATAACGAAGAAGAACAGCAAAAGTTTTTTTCTGGAACAGGTGGGTACTCTCATACTATTTGCGCGTAAAGAAAGGATTTATCTTTGTTTTGATACTTGTTCCTCGTATAAACCTGTAATATCGCTTGTTCTTGACGGTGAAATTCTGGTTGTGTTATAATTTTCAGGCTATCCTGCGATATTTGGGCTAGTAATCTATTGTGTTGGATTACCGCGGGCGTGAAATTTAAAAAGTCTGCAGTGATCGTGCGTAAACGAGGAATCGTATCGTTTTTTTTTCAAGGAGGCTATTTAGAAGTGCCAACTATTAACCAACTAATCAGAAAGGGCCGGAAGACTCGACCGGCAAAGAGTAAGTCACCAGCGCTGCAATATACCTATAATTCCAGCAGCCAGCGGCGTACTCATGTTTCTGAAGGGGCTCCGCAGAAACGCGGTGTCTGCACTAACGTCAGGGCAACGACACCGAAGAAGCCGAACTCGGCATTGCGGAAAATTGCCCGTGTCCGGCTGTCCAACGGTCTTGAAGTGACAGCTTATATTCCCGGTGAAGGTCACTCACTGCAGGAACACAGTGTCGTACTCGTAAGAGGCGGTCGTGTGAAGGATCTTCCAGGTGTACGGTACCACATTGTTCGCGGGACGCTTGACAGCACCGGCGTTGCAAAACGCAACCAAGGGCGTTCAAAATACGGTGTGAAACGCGCCAAGAAATAACCAGTAACGGAGAGTATTAATGCGACGTACCAAACCTGAAAAAAGGGAAGTTATTCCTGATGTTCGTTATAACAGTACTGTTGTAACCAATTTGATTAACCGGATTATGAAAAACGGTAAACACAGCACCGCGACGCGGATGGTATATGATGCCATGAACGTTCTTAGCCAAAAGACCGGTAAGGATGGTCTTGAGGTTCTTGAAACTGCTTTGCGCAATGTAGGGCCGGTTATGGAAGTTCGCCCTCGCAGAGTCGGTGGCGCGACATACCAGGTACCGATGGAAGTTCCTGTCAGCCGCCGCCAGACACTTGCCATGCGTTGGATCATTGACTCCTCCCGCTCCCGTAAAGGGAAGGCCTTTTCTGAAAGCCTGGCCGGAGAGTTGCTGGACGCTTTTAATAATACCGGCAGTGCTATCCGCAAACGCGAAGAAACTCATAAAATGGCTGAAGCAAACCGTGCTTTCTCCCACTATCGAGTTTAGTTCTGAAGGGAAAATTGTTAACCACTTATGGCTCGTGAATTTCCGCTAGAAAAGTATCGTAATATCGGGATTATTGCGCATATTGATGCAGGTAAAACCACTACTACAGAACGGATCTTGTTCTATACCGGTAAATCATATCGCATCGGTTCTGTTGATGAGGGTACAACTGTTACGGATTGGATGGTTCAAGAACGTGAACGGGGGATTACCATTGTATCTGCCGCAGTCACTGCCGAATGGAAGGGCTATCGAATTAATGTGATCGATACCCCCGGACATATCGATTTTACAGCAGAAGTTCAAAGATCCCTTCGTGTTTTGGATGGTGGTGTTGTTGTTTTTGACGCTACCCAGGGTGTTGAACCTCAAAGTGAAACTGTATGGCGCCAGGCGGATAAGTACGCAGTTCCGCGGATCTGTTTTATCAATA
>CALCQT010000560.1 GCA_937894825.1 uncultured Anaerolineaceae bacterium | reverse complement strand
CGGGCCATCCGGCGGCGGGAAAACCACCACCGCCAGCCTGATCCCGCGCTTCTGGGACGTGAATTCCGGCAGCGTCAAGATCGGCGGCGTGGATGTGCGCGAAATCCCGTCGGAAATTCTGATGCAGCAGGTTGCTTTCGTATTTCAGGATTCCCGTCTGTTCAAGGCCAGCGTTCTGGATAACATCCGCAGCGCCCGCCCGGACGCCACCCGGGAAGAAGCGCTGGCGGCCGCCAAAGCGGCTCAATGCGAAGACATCCTGGCCAAACTGCCCGATGGCATCGACACCGTGATCGGGAAAAAGGGGATTTACCTCTCCGGCGGTGAACAGCAGCGCATCACACTGGCGCGGGCCATCCTGAAGGATTCGCCAATCATCATTCTGGACGAGGCGACGGCGTTTGCCGACCCGGATAACGAGTATAAGATCCAGCTCGCTTTTGAACAACTCACGCGCGGCAAGACCGTGCTGATGATCGCGCACCGTCTCTCGACTGTGCAGAAAGCGGATCAGATTTTTGTCATTGACAATGGCAAGATAAGCGAATCCGGCAAACATGACGCGCTGACACAAGAAAACGGTATGTATGCGCGCATGTGGGAAGACTTCCAGACGTCGGTATCCTGGGGCATCGGAAAGGAGACAGTCCATGTTTCGTAAAATCTTCGCATTGAGTGAAAAAGGCGCCAGCGACATCAAGAAGGGGATCCTGGCCAGCACATTTGCCAATCTCAGCCTGATGGCCCCCGTCAGTCTTCTGGTCATGCTGATCAGCGAACTGGTGAAGCCCATCCTGGGCCAGGAAAGCAATCCGGTCAATATCTGGTTATACACTGGCCTCGGGGCGATCGCATTGGCCGTCATCTTCATCGCACATTGGATCCAATATCACTGGACCTATGTCGCCGCTTATGAGGAAAGCGCGAACCGGCGCATTACAGTGGCGGAAAAGCTGCGCCAGCTGCCGCTTTCGTTCTTCGGGCAGCGGGATCTGAGCGATCTCACCACGACCATCATGAGTGACTGCACCGAACTGGAGCACACCTTCTCGCATGCCGTGCCGCAGTTGTTCGGCTCCATCATTTCCATCACGCTGGTCTGCATCGGGCTCTTCGTTTTTGAATGGCGCATGGCGCTCAGCGTGCTGTTGCCGGTCCCGATCTCGCTTCTCATCGTCCTCGGCAGCAAGAAACTGCAGGATACGTTCGGCTATAAGAAAATTCTGGCTAAACTGGCCGCTTCTGACGGTGTGCAAGAGTGTCTGGAAAATATCAAGGACATCAAATCCAGCAACCGCGAAGAAGAATACCTGGCCGGATTGGATCAGAAACTGGACGACCTCATCAGCGCTTCTATTCGCGCTGAGCTGGTCACGGGCACCTTCATCTCGTCCGCATCCATCATCCTGCGGCTGGGCCTGGCCACCACCGTCCTGGTCGGCGCAATCCTGTTCGGGCAGGGAGAGATCACCTTCCTGACCTATCTCATCTTCCTGCTGACAATCACCCGCATTTACGACCCGCTGGCGACCATTTATATGCAGATTGCCGAGCTGTTCAACGCGAGGATCCAGATCAAGCGATCGCAGGAGATCGAAAATCAGCCGGTCCAGCAGGGCGCCACAGTCTGCGAACCAAAGAATTATGACATTGCTTTCGATCATGTCACCTTTTCTTATAACAAAGAAACCGTGCTGAACGATGTGTCCTTCACGGCAAAGCAGGGGCAAGTCACCGCGCTGGTCGGCCCTTCCGGCAGCGGCAAGAGCACTGCCGCCAAACTGGCCGCCCGCTTCTGGGATGTCAACAGCGGCGCCGTGTCCATCGGCGAGGTTGATGTGACGACCGTGGAGCCGGAAACACTGTTGAAGAATTTTGCCATCGTGTTTCAGGATGTCGTCTTGTTCGGCGGCACCATCATGGAAAACATCCGTCTCGGCAAACGCGGCGCAACGGACGATGAAGTCTACGCAGCGGCAAAAGCCGCGCAATGCGATGCATTCATCTCCCGCTTCCCGGATGGTTATCAGACCATCATCGGTGAGAATGGCGCCACATTGTCCGGCGGCGAGCGGCAGCGCATCTCGATCGCCCGCGCCTTGCTGAAGGACGCCCCTGTCATCCTGC
>CALCQT010000559.1 GCA_937894825.1 uncultured Anaerolineaceae bacterium | reverse complement strand
ACCGCTGCCGGCCAATCTCGTAATTTGATCGACCAGATCCATCTGGAGTGTACAACAAATGCAGCCGTTGCTCAGCGCCACCAGACTGTCATCCGCGAAGGAAGCATGCCCTTTCTGAGCGATCAACGACGCATCAATATTCACTTCACCAAGATCATTGACAATCACGGCCATCCGGAGCCCTTGCGGATCGGCCAAAAGCCGGTTAACAAGGGTCGTTTTGCCGGAACCAAGATAGCCGGTTAATACGGTCACCGGAATCGGATCTCTCATAAAAAAGCCTCAACTATTCTTCCATTTTCCATTGAAACGGATCCTGCAGGCACTGCCAATCCATCCGCATTTCTTCATCTGTCAGCAGACACTGGTCAAGCTGTTCGGTAATGCTTGCCTTATCCAGACGGATTCCAATAAATACCAGTTGATTGCGCCGGTCGCCAAATTCCTGATCCCACTTATCGCGCAAATCGGGTTCGTCCATCAGATAAGCTTCCAGATCCTCCGGCGGCATGGTCGCCGCCCAATAAGCCATCGGGTAGATATCAATATTTCTGCCCGCCTGTTCCATCAGGATAGTCATATCGTTATAGTTAGGCAGCCACATAAAACCCTTCGCGCGGACAACGGAATCCGGAAATTCTTCCGCCAGGAAATGGTTGATCCGTTCCGGATGAAACGGTTTTGCCTTCTCGTACACAAAAGAGGTGATGCCATATTCTTCCGTTTCCGGCGTGTGGTACTCGGAATTCAACTCCTTGATCCAGCCAGCCGAATTGTAAGCGCGATCAAAGTCAAAACGCTGGGTATTCAGGATTTCAGACAACGGAACCACCCCCATGACCGACCGGAAGATCTTCGCTTCCGGCTGCAGCGTTCGGATCACGGCCTCCACCTGATCCAATTCATCCGCCGAAAGGAGGTCGCATTTGTTCAGAAGAACAACATCACAAAATTCGATTTGGGCGATAAGCAGATCCATGATATCTTCTTCCGCCTCATTTCCGTTGGCCTGCCGGGCGACGACGTCCGCTCCCGCGCCAAAGTCCAGCCAAAACCGCTGTGCATCGACCACAGTAACCATGGTATCCAACCGGGTTTTCTCGGACAGATCAATTCCCTGATCCTCGTCATAATAAACAAAGGTCATCGCGATCGGCACCGGCTCGCTGATCCCGGAGGCTTCGATCAGAATATAATCAATCGTACCGAGTCTGGAAAGCTTGTCCACCTCTTTTAACAAGTCGCCGCGCAGCGTGCAACAGATACAGCCATTTTGCATTTGAACCAGTTCTTCCTGGGCCCGGCTGAAACCGCCTTGCTTGATCAGCTCGGCGTCAATATTTACTTCGCTCATATCATTGACGATGACGGCAATTTTGTAACCGTGATCACTGTTCAGAAGATAATTGAGAAGCGTTGTTTTCCCGGACCCAAGATAACCGCACAACACGGTCACAGGGATTTTTGTTTGCATTGCTCGTTCCTTTCAATCCTGCCTTTCCTTTGGGAAGGAGGATAAGCGTATTAATTTTATTGAGATCCGACTCACCTGCACAAAACCGCCGGGCCGGGAGTTTCCCGGTCTGCCGCAAAGATAATATCGATCCCTTTTAAATCGCAATCCATTAAATGCAAATGCGAACCATTCGCATATTATAGAAACCGGCTTCGCACTTGTCAATAGTGGTGTACCAAAGAATGTGACAGAAACCCGAACCGGCTCGCCGCTTGATCCTGGAAGGCAGGTCGCCGACTGAGCTGAGAAGCGCGTATAATACCTCTTGCAGCTTGAGGTGGATAAGATGAATCCATTCAATTGATTTCACAGGCGGAACGCCTTGAAATAGCGGCAAACCGGGGGCACCACTCTTTGTCGCTTAATAAAAATAATGCCAAAATCGAAAGGAATTTGTGATTTATGAGAACAGCATTATCAATCGCTGGTAGGATTTCCAGCGCAGGCGCCGGTATCCAGGCGGATATCAAGACCATGACAGCCAATGGCGTATACGCCAGAAGCGTCATCCCGGTCTTAACTGCCCAGAACACAACCGGCGCAGAATTTCCTGCTCTGCAATTGGACAGCACCTTCATTGAGGTCTGTCCCGATGCGGTAAAGACAGGAAC
>CALCQT010000558.1 GCA_937894825.1 uncultured Anaerolineaceae bacterium | reverse complement strand
GCAGCCCAAAATGCTGATGTGCATACCAGCGGCCGGTGCGTCCCATGCCGGACTGGACTTCATCCACAATCAACAGCGCACCGCGTTCATTGCAGAATTTCTGCGCAGCCGATAGATAATCGGCCGAAGCGGGACGGATTCCGCCCTCTCCCTGAATCACCTCCACGATAAACGCGGCGGTCTGTTCTGTGATGGCCCGATCCAGCGCGTCGATATCGTCATAAGGCACATGGCTGAACCCTGGCACCAGCGGTTCAAACGGTTCACGGTATTTCTTCTCCCAGGTCGCGGAGAGCGAGCCCATGGATCGGCCATGAAATCCGCGCATGGTCGCCACGATCCCGTTCCGGCCGGTCAGAACTTTACTGAATTTGAGTGCGGCTTCATTCGCTTCCGTGCCGGAATTGGAAAGAAAGACCCGTTCCATCCCAGTCAAGCCGCAGAGCCGCTGCATCAGCGCCGCGCGGACATCGTTATAAAACATCTCCGGCAAACCGATCAATCGTTCCGCCTGTGCTGCGATGGCAGCCGCGATTTTGGGATTGGCGTGTCCCAGGTTGGCAGCGCCCTGACCGCCGACACAATCGATATATTCCCGGCCAGTGCTGTCGATCAAACGCGCGCCTTTGCCGGAGACGATCGCGAACGGTCGTTTGCTGTACACTCCAACCGCATGTTGATCTTCGATTGATTTGATTGTTTCAAAATCCATTCGCTTTCCCTCCCTGAAAGACTGCCTGACCTATGAGCAGAAGTATCGAAACAGGATATTCAAAGCCGGCTCCGATTTTCTCTCTAAATTTATCACAAACGGTCCCTTTATGAGTCGGGTTTCGTGACCCTACTTTGGACGGGTATAAAAACCTGGGCACTTTGTAGGGACAGCGCAATGTACTGTCCGATCCGCCGCAGGCGGATAACACGAGGGCAACTATGCTTCGCGATGGTCGCCCGGTTCGCGGTCGCGCAACATTCGCGACTGCGAACTGTCATGCAATTCATATAATTAAAACCTGCTATTTTGAACAATGATTTAAACATTGTCTGCCTACGGCAGACCGGGCAATCAATGATCGCCCCTACGGGACGCACTATTTAATGGATCAATTTAACCTGGGAAACAAACGATGAGTATTTTCATAAACAGTGCCAAGAAGTTCCTCAGCCGGGATCCCTCTTACAGCAGCGACCTTTTCCGCCGTATAGCGAATATAAGACGGCTCATTCCGCTTCCCGCGATAAGGGACCGGCGTCAAATAGGGCGCATCCGTTTCAAGCAACAGAGAATCCAGCGGCGCCTGCCGCAGAACCGCCTCCCGCAGCGGTTTATTTTTGTAGGTATATGCGCCGCCCACACCGATATAAAACCCGCCGGCAGTGACCGCCGGGATGACGTCAGCCGTCTCATCAAAAGCATGCAGCACACCCATGTTGTTCGGGCTCTGTGCATGCCAGGCCGCCAAAATCGGCCACAGCGTCTCAAAAGCCTGCCGGCAATGGATGATGACCGGCAGCCCGGCCCGCTCCGCCAGCGCCAGTTGGCTGCGCAGCGCAATCTCCTGCACCTGCGGCGGACAATGCTCCCGGTAAAAATCCAGCCCGATCTCCCCTATCGCCACGCATTTCGGATGCGAGACAACCGCCTCCAGCCGCTGCAGCCAATCTTCCTGCCAGCCGGAAGCGGCATTCGGATGTACCCCGGCGGCAAAGAAAATCGCCTCATGCGCTTCCGCCAGTTCCATGGCGCTTTCCGTCGTCTCGTGATCAATGCCGGGGATGATGATTTTATCAACGCCACTTTGCGCGGCCCGATCCAAAACTGCCATCCGATCCTCGGAAAAATCCGGCAGATTCAGATGGCAATGCGTATCGATGATCGGCTGTTCCAAAACAGACCTGGGAAGTGCACCAGTCCATTCCGACGGAATGGACTGGTGCATAAGTTCATTATTCGATTCCGGCAACTTTCAAACCATCCTTCAAAATTTCCTGGACACTCTCCAGACGCATTGTTTCCGTATACACCCGAATGATCGGCTCGGTACCGGAAAAGCGAATCAGCATCCAGCCGCCGTCTTCCATGTTGAACTTGAAGCCATCGGTTGTGTCAAGCCCGGTCACTTTGATGCCGCCCAGTGTCTCCGGCTGATGAGCCAGAATATACTGCTTTCGCTCTTCGGCGTTGCCGCTGAAAGACGTATCGATCCGATCATAATAATGCGTTCCGACCCGATCAAACAAATCCTGCAGCAGTTCCGAAGGTTTCTTGCCGGTCTTGACCATAAAATCAAGCATGTATAAATTCGCCAGAATGCCATCGCGTTCCGGAACGTTGCCGCGGAAAGCGTAGCCGCCGGACTCTTCGCCGCCAATCAGCGCGTTGGTCTCGGTAAATTTCGGAGCGACATATTTAAAGCCCACACCGGTCTCATATACCGGCACATCATAAATCTTGCCCAGTTTGTTCAGCATGGTGGTGGTCGAAAGCGTCTTGACGATCGCGCCGCGTTCTTTGCGAATTTCAAGCAGGTACAGCGTCAGCAGCGCCATCACCTGAAGCTGGTTCAGGAACACACCGTTCTCATCGCCCAGACCACAGCGATCCGCGTCACCGTCCGTAATCAGCAGCACATCCGCGCTCACTTCAACCGTCTTCTGCAAACCGACGTTGACATTCGGCGGAATCGGTTCCGGCCGTTTCATCTCAGGGAAAATGGGATTGCGGACGTCATGGATTTCGATCACTTCCGTTTTGTCCCCCTTAAGCAGCCGGGTGAACCAGCCCGCGCCGTTGCCCCACATCGGATCCACCACGATCTTCAGCCCGGCCTTGCGGATCGGTTCCAGATCGATCAGATCTTTCAGATGTTCAATATAGTTAATGGAGGCATCGAAATATTCGACTTTGCCTGCAGCCAGCGCCTGATCCAGCGGCATCCGTTTCACATCCGCCACGTCATCCGGAATAGCCGCCTCAATTTCGAGCAGCCCATCGGGATCAATCGCGCCGCCGGTCGCATCACGCACTTTGAACCCGTTATCGGTCGGAGGATTATGCGAAGCGGTAATGTTGACCGCGCCAACCGCTTTTTTATCGACAACAGCATAGGAAATCACCGGAGTCGGGGTGGCCTGATCCGTCAAAAATACTTTCATGCCGTTGCCGGCCAACACTTCGGCGACCGCGGCGGCAAAATTCTCAGAATGAAACCGTTTGTCATATCCAACCACGATGCTGCGGCCAAGGTTGTCATGCTTCAGATGATAATTTGCAAAACCCTGCGCACAGCGTCGGCAATTCTCAAAAGTATAGTCTTCCGCGATATACGCTCGCCAACCGTCCGTCCCGAATTTTATTTTCCCAGCCATACTTTTCTCCTCCATTTAAATTGAGTCATTTTTTTAGTAGGCACTTCCGTTTCCTGAACAATTATACTCATAGACCCAGGTCTGATTCAATACTGACAATGGTGTCAAAAGTATTAAACACAATGGGCTCCCCTACACGGGTGCCTCGTTCAGATGCCCGGCTTACCAATAATAGCCCTGATTCTCCGGTACTTCCGCTTTCAGTTCGACATAATACCAGGTCTCCCCGCGGCGCCCCAGAAAACTGATGAAATCATCGGCGAAAAAGGGGTTCAATTCCTGATAACGATCAACCATGCCGAACGGGATCTCGTCGAAACCCAGGTCAAAGTTAACCCGATTCAACGAAAAACCGTAGCCTTTCTCATTTTCAAAAAAGTAGAACAGGTTATCCGAAAGAATGGAGAAACCAAAACTGCGGTAATATCCGTAAGTGCGGTCAAAATTCAGCTGACTCATGATCGTCCGGTCGCTGTAAATCAACTCCGAGACCAGCGGATCCGGATCGATGTCTACCGTCATCCGGATCGGCAGATACCAATCACCGCCATAACTCATAATGCCCCAACTTTGAAAATACGGACTTTGCACATAAGGAAACCAAAAGTCATAAAAAGTGTAGGCATTGCTTTGCACCAGGCAGTGCGCCCGCGTCGGATAAAGCGGATCCCGGTTGTGTGTCTCGCCATATTCCAGTGAAGAGGAATAAGTTTCGCCGTAATACCCATAAATGTAGTTCGTCCGGTTGCTGAGGACCGCCTGCAGCCGGTCCTTCAAATTTTGCTCCAGGCTCCCTTCCAACGGAGAAAGCGCAAGTGGATTGAGCGACGGGGAGGATTTCAGCTCATATTCATAAAGCTTGAAAGGATACGGCAGGGTGCTGAGGTCAGACCGGTCAGAAGCGCTGACCTTCGTTTCCGGAAGATCCGCCGCGATCGCATCGGCGTTGATCTTCGAAGCATCCTCCGCCGTTGAAACGCCGAACACCAGGACGCGCGTCCCTTCTTTGATATCCTCCGGATTGGTCAAATGTTTCTGCCTGTTCACATAGAAACAGAAATCATCGCAGGTTACCGCATACACCACACCGGAAGCATGCCGCACCCGGTAAGAATGTCCGGCAGCCTCAGCGACCGTCCCGGCAAAACTGACCTGCTGGCTCCCTTTCCCCGGGAGTTGTTCCGGAAGTTCACGCAAAAAAAGGTCTCCGCCGGTCGAAAACTGAACCAGCGCCTCCGGTTCCGGCGTCTCGGTCGGTATGGACGGAGGCAGTGTCGGCAGCGTGGGCAAAACCGTCAGATTGATTTCAGGCAGCGGCGTGCGCGTTGGAAGCGGTTCCTCCTGCATCATATCGACCAGAGAACAGCCGCCCAACCCGAACGGGATCAGGAACAAAAACAGAAGAGTTATTTTGAAGAGCTTCCTATTTTGAATCAATTTCATTTTATTCCCAATCCAGCCAGGCGGCGGGTGAGGCGTCGCTCGGCATGCGCCAGTCGCCGCGCGGAGAGAGCGTGACGGTTCCAACTTTTGGCCCATCCGGCAGACAGGACCGCTTGAATTGCTGTGCGAAAAAGCGCCGGTAAAACAGCCGCAGCCATTTTTGAATCGTCTCCGCCGGATAAACACCATCAAAAGCAATTTCCGCCAGATAACGAACCTTTTCAGGCGAACATCCACGGCGCACCGTGTAATAGAGGAAGAAATCGTGCAGTTCATACGGACCGATCAAATCTTCCGTTCGCTGGGAAATTTGCCCATTCTGCGGCGGCAGCAGTTCCGGACTGACCGGGGTCGCCAAAATGTCGCCCA
>CALCQT010000557.1 GCA_937894825.1 uncultured Anaerolineaceae bacterium | reverse complement strand
AAAATGGAGCACATAAATTTATTGATTGAGGGATGGACCGAATTTTGACTGCAATGCCAATATCGTTATTCTTGTTAATTATAAACCGTTCTGAGGGAAACCGGAGCGTGGCCGGCAATAAACGATCTGAATAAAAAAAGAGCCTGAAATCAGGCTCTTTTTTTATTCAGATCGTTTATTGTTACGCGGCAGCGGCTTCAGTACCACGGCCTTTGTTGGCTGCCAGCAACACATAAATCACGCACAGCACCGGCAAAATGATATTCGGGCCGGCCGGGAATCCAAACGAACCGTCAGCGGTCTTCATGTTCGTGAAGAACATGTTGATCAGCGCCCAGGTGCTCATAATGAACATGAAGCAAGCCGGGATAAAGGTGAACAGCCAGGCTTTCTTGAATGTCGCGGTGTTGAGCAGCCAAACGGTGATACCGATCAGCGCCAAAGCGGCAAGCAACTGGTTGGAAGCGCCAAAAGCTTTCCAGAACACGCTCCAGATCGCAACCGGGGCGCCGGTAGCAGGGTCGGTCAGCGTGATGCTCATCAAAATAACCGGAACGCCACCAATCAAAGCGGTGCCAAAAATCTTGCCGAACCAGCCTTTCCAGCCGGTCAATTCTTCGACGATAAAGCGACCCAGGCGAATACAGACATCCAGCGTGTCATAAACGAAGGTGGTGAACGCCATCAAACCGAAGGAGATACCAAACGCTTGGCTAACGCCAAATTTCGACATAAAGGCGCCGATACCGGAGGAATAAACGAAGTTCGGGGATTTCGTAAGGATTTCACTGTCCTTCGACAGGATCATAACCGTGATCAAAGCGATCACAGCAACCAGACCTTCCAGCAACATCGCACCATAACCGATCGGTTTCGCGTCTGACTCTTTCTTCAACTGCTTGGAAGTCGTCCCGGAGCTGACCAGGGCATGGAAACCGGAACAGGCGCCGCAGGCCACGGTAATGAACAGCATTGGGAACATCGGTGTCCAGAAATTACTATCTCCGAGGTTTTTGGTGAAAGCAGGATAATTGATTTTAAAATCACCCACACCCAGAATCAGACCGACAGCAGAAACGAGCAGCGCTGCGTAGAGGAAATAACCGCCCAGGTGGCCGCGCGGCTGCAGCAGAATCCAAACCGGTACGATACCCGCAATGATACAGTAAATAATGATGAACGCATTCCAGAATTTCTGCGCGGTGGCCGGGGAATCCAGGCCCATAACATCCTGCAGATTGAACGGAATGTATTTCCCGACCCAAATCGCGACGCCGACCAACGGGAGGAAAATGATGGTGGCCCACTTAAGATCCAATTTGGTGTAACGCATCAGCAGACCCATGATGACCGGCAGAATGAGATACAGAATTGAGGAAGTCGCGATAGCGCCGCCGCCAACCACTTCACCGTTCTCCAAGTCAACCGTGTTTACGAAAGACGATGCGGTGATGTCGGTAAAGGCGACAATGATCAGCACAAGGGTGAAGAAAATGAACACATTGAAAAGCACCCAGGCGCTCCGGGAAACATTGGTCCGGATCGTTTCAGTGATCGAGCGCCCTTTATTGCGGACCGACGCAACCAAAGACCCCATGTCATGAACACCACCGATGAAAATCGTACCGATTATGATCCACAGCAAGGCGGGAACCCAGCCGTAAGCAATACCGGCGATAATCGGACCGGTAACAGGACCGGCCGCGGCAATCGCAGAGAATTGCTGGCCCAAAAGCAGCTTCGCATCGGTTGGTTCGTAATCGATCCCATCTTCGAATTCGACAGCAGGAACGACGTTGTTGTCATCAAGTTCGAAGATTTTCTTGGACAAGAAACTACCATATGTCCGGTACGCGGCGAATAAAATAACTGCCGCAACTAA
>CALCQT010000556.1 GCA_937894825.1 uncultured Anaerolineaceae bacterium | reverse complement strand
AGAAAGAACATGCAGAATGAATTGCTGGAACTGCAATCGCAGATAAAAAAAACCATTCTGTTTATTACGCATGATCTGGGTGTGATCGCCCAAATGGCGCAATATGTCGTGGTTATGTATTTAGGGCGGGTGATGGAAAAGGGGCCGGTAGACGCCATCTTCCACAACCCCAAACATCCCTATACGCAGGCACTGTTGCAATCGATCCCATCCGCACAGAAAACAACCAAAGTGAAATTACCAACAATCAGTGGATCCATTCCGCATCCGTTCAATAAGCCCCAAGGATGCCCTTTCCATCCAAGATGCACCCGATTTGAACGCGGCAAATGTAACGTTGAGCAGCCTTCAGAATTCAATGTCGGTATGAAGGGAATCAGGAGACAGCAATATGAGCGAAATCACAGCGACAAAAAACAATAACCACCCGGAACGTTTACTGGAAGTAAACCATCTGAAAAAATATTTCCCGATCACCAGCGGTTTTTTCAAAAAACACGTCGGGGACGTAAAAGCGGTTGATGATTTGAATATGTACATCAATCAGGGCGAAACGCTTGGATTGGTGGGCGAATCCGGCTGTGGGAAAACCACCGCATCCCGCTGTATCCTGCGGGCGATTGACCCAAGCGCGGGAGAAATTCTATACCGCGCGAAAGACGGCCACCAGGTTGATCTTGCAGCCATTGGCGCAAAAGAATTGCGCCCGCTTCGCCCGGAAATGCAAATGATTTTCCAGGATCCATTCGGATCGCTGAATCCACGTATGAACATCTTTGAAATCGTCAGCGAGCCGATGTTGGTAAACGGTATTACCAATAAAACCGAACGGGAAAACCGTGTCTCCGAACTGCTGCGGAAAGTAGGATTACGGTCGGAATACATGGTTCGTTATCCGCATTCGTTCAGCGGTGGTCAGCGCCAGCGCATCGGCATTGCCCGTGCGTTAGCGCTCCAGCCCCGCCTGGTGGTGGCGGACGAACCGGTTTCGGCACTGGACGTTTCCGTTCAGGCACAGGTGCTGAATCTTTTAATGGAATTATTAGAGGAAATGGGACTGACCTATCTTTTCGTCGCGCATGACCTCTCCGTTGTTCGCCACATCTGCGATCGGGTCACCGTTATGTACGTCGGAAAAATCGTTGAGACAGCCCCTACCGAGGAACTATACGCGCAACCGCGCCACCCTTACACAGAAGCACTGATGGCCGCGGTCCCGATTGCGGATCCCCGATTGGTTCAGAACCGAAAAGGGCTGCCGGGAGAAGTCCCCAGCCCTGCCAATCCGCCCAGCGGGTGCTATTTCCATCCGCGTTGTACTTATTGCACGGACCGCTGCAAAACTGAAACGCCGCGACTGCGCGAAATTTCACCGGAGCACTGGACGTCCTGTCATCGGGCTGAAGAAATAAAATTGGAAGGAATTCAGAAATGATTCCGCGGGAGCATAAATTCGCAATTACCAATGGCAAAATTGTATTGCCGGATCGCATTCTAACAGGAAAATCCGTCCTCATTGAGGACGGAAAAATCGCTGCGATTGCAGCACCGGATGATACCAATCCGGATGATTATCATCCGATTGACGCCGCGGGAGCGTTCGTAACGCCCGGACTGATCGACAGCCATGTACATGGCTGTCTGCACCATACCTTCAATGATCCGACGGCGGAAGCTTTCGAAACAATTTTAAGAAAAACGTTATCCTGCGGCATAACGACCCTGTTGCCTACCCTGGTCTCGGCTCCCATTGACGAACTGTGTGAAACATTGAATTTCATCGGCGCGTGGAAAGCAGCGCAAAAAACCGGGTTGACGCAAATTCATGGGGCCTACCTCGAAAGTCCTTACATCAGATCGGAAGAGCGT
>CALCQT010000555.1 GCA_937894825.1 uncultured Anaerolineaceae bacterium | reverse complement strand
GGTGAATAATTGGAGGAAAGAAATGTAATTTGTTTTCAAATGGATTTCGCATAACTTTAATTTGTTGATTCCTGCCGAATTTTACACCGACTTTTGTGTTCTAATATATAATCGGTACAGCAATTTGAAAGAGAAGGGTTATTACGAATACAATGCTCTCTGCTGCCGCCAGGTTTCGAACAGAACGGTCATAAAAAAAGAAATCCCATGTTCCAATTTTGTGCGAATTCCTGATAAATGCCCTCAACAGAATCATAGAATGCAGGACTGCATACCAGAAATGTGAAGTATTGGATTTTGCGAAAAAAGATATCCGTTTATTTTGTTTTTACAGGGTTCGGTTTGCGGTTTGCGCGTGTAGTGCCCTGACTTTGGTATAATGAAGTCACCGTTTATGAGAGCGCAGATAAATTATAGGTTTTGATCAATTGTATTCAAATTCAAATTCGGGTGAATAGATTTGAGTTGATGGCCTGGAAAAAAATAGAAGAGGATTTGGAGTTATCATTTGGCATTTAATCCATTAAATTGGCTGATGGGGTTGTTTTCTCTGGATATTGGTATTGATCTGGGGACTGCTAATACCTTGGTCTATGTTCGCGGTAAAGGAATCGTCATTAACGAACCATCCTGGGTTGCGGTTGAAAAACGGACCCGCCGTCCGGTTGCGATCGGTGCGCAGGCAAAGGAGATGGTAGGGCGAACGCCGGCCAATCTTCAGGTGGTTCGACCGCTGAAGGATGGCGTGATTTCCGAATTTGAAATCACACAGGCGATGTTAGGCTATTTTATCGGAAGGGCACATCAGCAGACGATTGCGCCTTTCCCTCGTCCTCGGGTTGTGGTTGGGATCCCCAGCGGTGCGACGGACGTGGAGCGGCGTGCGGTTTATGACGCCACGATGGCTGCCGGCGCCAGAGAAATTTATCTGATTGAAGAACCAAAAGCGACAGCCATCGGAATCGGATTACCGATTAATGAGATTCGTGGAACGATGGTGATTGATATTGGCGGCGGTACGACTGAAGTCGCGATCCTCTCCATGAATGAGATCGTTGTGTCTCGTTCACTGCGTGTAGCCGGCGATGAGATCGATCAGGATATTCTAAATTACATTCGGAATCGCTATAATTTGTTTATCGGAGAACGGATGGCGGAGCAGGCCAAGATTTCTATCGCTTCCGCGCATCCGCTGCCAACCGAAAAAACGATGGTGATCCGTGGCCGGAATTTGGTAACAGGTTTGCCGGAAGCGATTGAGGTCTCCAGTGTTGAGATACGTGAAGCGATTTCCGGTTCAATTCAAGTGATTGTTGATACGGTTCGGGATGCGATTGATGAAGCGCCCCCCGAATTGGTGGCTGATTTGATCGAAACCGGTATCTGTCTTTCCGGTGGCGGTTCCCAGATTTTGGGAATCGCGGAACGGTTAAATGACGAACTGAATATCCGGATCTGGGTTGCGGAAGATCCCTTGACCTGTGTGGCACGCGGAGCGGGGATGATTTTGGAACATCCGGCAACCATAGCGCAATTTACTGCCAGCCTGGACAGGTTCAGCAGCTAATCGATATTTTCCGGAGTAAATCCTTTTTATTCGCAATTGATATTGTTGTCTGAAAGAATAAATTGTTCTTCACGATGGTGTTCGGCTGGAACGCACTGCGCTCCCCAACCAACATGTCCGCAGAATAGTGCGCTGCGATATCTGTTATCTCGCATAAAAATCAGACTGATTTTTGACGTCCGTATCAAAATTGACATATTCTGAATGGTTATAATAGGAACATGCGGATAAAACTTTTTTCAAATTGGCGCCGGTTGGTGACGATCCTGATTGTTGTCGGCTTGATTCTCCTTGCGCTGAGCGGATTTCTGACGCCATTTCTGAGTAATTTTCTGGATCCACTCATTCAGGTTCAGGCCTGGTTCGCCGAACGGGTTCAAATCGTTTACGAGTTCTTTACCATTCCGCGTGATGTGGTAAGTTTGCAACAGGAAAATCAGGAGTTGCTGCGGACAGTTTCCCTTTTGCAGACGGAAATCATCCAGCTTGAACAGGATCTCAAGGAGGCGGATATTTTGTATGCCTTGCTGGGGTTTGCGCGGGGACGTCCGGAAGAAACGTATGTCGCTGCCGCGGTTATCGGAAAAGATCCCAGTCCGTTTTTACAGTACGTCCTGATTGATAAAGGGTCAGATGATGGGGTCTTATATAATATGCCGGTTGTGACTGAAAAAGGACTGATCGGACGAATTTCCGCGGTCACTGCTTCTGCGGCCCGTGTCCAATTAATCACGGACACCGGCTCTATGGTCAATGCTGTGGTTGAAGGCGCAGAAACAGAAGGCGTTGTTACCGGATCGGTAACTTCTGACATCACGATTGAGATGGTTTCTCAGGAAGCAGAACTGCGTCCGGGACAGATTATTCAGACCTCTGGCGTTGGCGGAAATTACCCCGCGAATATCGTTATTGGGCAGGTTCTGAATGTAAATAAGATTGAGAATGAATTGTTCCAATCCGCGGCGGTTCAGCCGGCCGAGGATTTCCAGAACCTTCAGGCAGTTTTGGTGGTAGCGAATTTTCGCCCGTCCAATATCGGGCCGCTGGAATAGCCGGTTATGTCCTCCCAAAAACATATAATGGGCAAAGGCAAATTTAATGTCTCATTTGCTATTCGGGGATTAACATTCTAATGGTCGGTGAGACAGGAGCGGGTGCACGTGCTTGAGATCATTGTGTCGATCCCTGTGATCCTTTTTTCTGTGGTTGTGGAGACGACTGTGCTCAGCCGTGTTCACATTCTCTATGGAAACGCAAATTTGATCATGCTGATTCTGATTGCGTGGGGAATTCATGCCGATACCCGTTATTCCTGGTTCTGGTTTTTGTTTGGCGCAGTGATGATCACTTACGTATCTGCGCTTCCGCTATATGGATATTTTGTGATTTTTGCTGTTTTATGGGGTTTTATCACGTTTTTGAAACGGCGTCTTTGGCAGATGCCGCTGATCCTGATGCTGTTTCTTACGATTTTTGGTACGCTGCTCGAAAATGTTTTTTCGGTTGGCGCGTTATACCTTCAGGGATTGGCATTTCAACCACAGGAAGTAATAACTTTGATTACCATCCCATCATTAATTCTGAATCTTCTCTTAGCAATTCCGGTGTTTGGAATTATCAACGATATTGCGGACACCGTTTGCTCCCGGAGTAATGCATAATGTTTGACCACCAACCATCTGGAAAACTGGACTTTTCAAATCACCGTCTCATAGCTTTTTATGTTGTGTTTTTTGGCGTGATGCTGTTCTATGTGTATAAGCTGTTCACGATTCAAATCCTTGAAGGTGAATATTATTTGGAATTGGCTGATAATAACCGGATTTCTGTCGTGCGCGAACAAACTACGCGCGGGATTATTTACGATCGGAATGGCGTGGTGCTTGCCAGAAACGTCCCGCTTTATGACATCGTGATTACGCCGGCGGAGTTGCCTGAAGATGAGGGCGATGTCCAGAGTATTTACCGGACGCTTTCCGCTTTGGTGGATATCCCGGTAAACAATGGTGAAATTAACGATGAAACTGTCCGCCTTTACAGTGAGTGCGGGACGGACTTCGGGATCACGCAGGTTGTTTATATTGCAAACTCATTGTCGCCCTATGGTCAAACCGCGATTAAATGCGATGTTGAAGAAAAACTTGCGATGGAGATTCAGGAACTTGCCTCAAATATGCCGGGTGTGGGTGTGCGTGTAAGTTCAATCCGCGAATATCCGACCGGATACGACACGGCTGAAGTTGTCGGGTTTCTGGGGCCAATTCCGGATGTTATTTCTGAAGAAATGCGTGAACGGGGATTTATCCTGAATGAAGATAAGTATGGGTATAGCGGTGTCGAAGCCTCGCTGCAGGATATTCTTTCCGGAAAAAATGGCAGACGGGTTGTAGAAGTGGATGTGGCAGGCCTGGAAATGCGCGACCTTGAACCGCCGAAAGAAGCTGTGCCGGGGTATAACATTAAATTGACCCTGGATGTTCGCCTTCAGAAGGTTGCGCGGGCGGCGCTGATCGATACCATGGATTTTTACAACCGAGTGAGTGTGACCGGGCCGCTCACTTATGACGCTGCTGCGATCGCGATGGACCCAAGGACCGGGGAAGTTCTGGCGATGGTGTCGGAACCTACTTTTGAAAATAATCGAATGACACGGTATATTCCGGCATACTATTACCAGCAGCTTTCGTTGGATCAGTCCAAACCGCTGATGAATCACGCGGTTCAGGTGGCTCAGCCACCTGGATCGGTATTCAAAATTGTGACCGGAATTGGCGCGATGAACGAACGGGTGGTTGCGCCGGATTTTAAGATTTTTGATCCGGGAAGTATCTTTCTGACGCAAAGCTATTCTCCGAACGATCCGGGCGCTACCCAGGAGTATGTCTGTCACGTTCGGACAGGCCATGGCGAAGTTGATTATATTCATGCGCTGGCCTGGTCCTGTAACATCTATTTCAACAAGGTGGGCGGCGGTTATCAGACCGAAGTGCCGGAGGGTCTTGGTATTGAACGGCTGGGGCAATATGCGCACGCTTTGGGGTATGGCGAATACACCGGTATTGAACTGGCAGGTGAAGAGGATGGGTTGGTGCCTACCCGGACCTGGAAACGGGTTAATCAGGGTGAGTCCTGGGCTACCGGGGATACCTATCTTGCTTCGATGGGACAGGGATATATTACGGCATCTCCGCTGCAAGTGTTAGGGTCTTATGCCATTGTGGCAAACCGTGGGATTCATATCAAACCGACGGTCATCCGCGAAGTATTGGATCAGCGGGGGAATGTCGTATTGCCGTTCACGCCGCAAATTTTATGGGATGTCACGAAAGATCCGAAAATCATGATTTATGATGAAGACGGGGTCGAAACCGGTGAGTACAAAACGGTTGAACCCTGGGTAATTGATCTGACCCGGCAAGGATTGCGGCTGGTCACACAACCTGGCGGAACGGCCTGGGAGGCTTTCGAGGGCGAAACCCATGAAGCCTCAGCCAAAACGGGTTCTGCTGAATATTGTGACGACATTGCCAGAGAAAAGAATATCTGCGATTTTGGTTTGTGGCCGTCCCATGCCTGGATGGCCGCCTATGCACCTTATGAAAATCCTGAGATTGCGGTGGTTGTGTTTGTTTATAACGGCAAAGAAGGGGCTTATTTAGCCGGCTACCCATCCCGGCATGGGACG
>CALCQT010000554.1 GCA_937894825.1 uncultured Anaerolineaceae bacterium | reverse complement strand
AGGCACTTTCATCCACATCGTCATCCACGACAACATCCGCCACAACTGTTCCGACTTCAAACAGTATCGCTATCCGGCCCCAGGCCAGCCCAACCGCCAAATCGCTTCAATTGGCGCAGCCGACAGCCATTCCGACCTCTATACCGACCGCCATTCCGACGGTGCGCACCAACTGGCAGCCCACCATCGGTTATGTCCAGCCGGCGGTGAAACCCTGCGACAGTATGGGATTTATCGACGACATCACCGTTCCGGACAACAGCGTCATGGCGCCCAACCAAACTTTCCAAAAAGTATGGCGCATTCAGAATATCGGCAGCTGCACCTGGACACCCGCTTATCAGTTGGTCTTCATGAGTGGAAATTCGATGTCCGGTCCGGCCACGGTGAATCTGCCACGCTCGGTCGCGCCGAACCAAACAATTGACATTGCGGTGGACCTGCGCGCGCCCGGCAACCCCGGCGAGTATCAGGGAAATTGGGTCATAAGAAACGCCTCGGGTGCGACTTTCGGCACCGGAGGCACCGTCAATAATGGGATCTGGGTCAAGATCGCTGTGCAGGGTTCCTACCCGGGTTATCCGGTCAATCCGACCTGGCCCGTTTACCCGGGATATCCGACATATCCGGGACAAAGCGGCGCCGACGGGCAATGTACCTTACTCAGTATGACGCCCTCCAACAACACCGTTTTCTCCCCCGGACAGGAGACCGACTTTTCCTGGACTGTTCGAAACGATTCACGCATCACCTGGGACAAGAGCAATTTTGACGTTGCCTATATTGGAGGAACGAACATGCTGAAAAGAAAAGAGGGTGACCGGCGTGATATTCCTTATGACGTCCTGCCGGGCAATCCGCTTTCGTTTGCGGTCGACGCGGTCGTCCCCACAAACCGGGGCACATTCACCATGACCTATGGCGTGGTTCAGAATTTTGAGATCATCTGCAGCGTCAGCGTCACGGTAATTGTGCAATAGAGAAATCAAACGATAGTATAATATTTAGCGCATTACAGTTTGAATAAGAATTGCCGCCGGGAAAATTCTGCATCTATCGGTAAACAGAGAGGGAATCATGTATAAAACACAGACTTGTGGTGAGCTTCGGATTTCAGATGTCGGGAAAACGGTCATTCTGGCCGGTTGGGTACATCGTTACAGGGATCATGGCGGCGTTTATTTTATCGATCTGCGCGATCGCTTTGGTCTGACACAGGTTGTGATTAACCCTGAACTCTCTCAGGATCTGGCCAATCTGGTGCAGGATGTCCGAGTCGAGTGGGTGCTGCAGGTCACGGGGGAAGTGAAGCCCCGTCCCGCGGAAGCGGCCAACGAAAACCTTGTCACGGGAGCAATCGAAGTCCATGCTGAAAAAGTGACCGTTCTGAACACCTGCAAACCGCTTCCTTTCTCAATCAACAAAGAGGAAAATACAGACGAGTTGATCCGGCTGAAATACCGCTTTCTGGATCTGCGCCGCGAACGATTGCAGCAAAATCTGGAACTCCGCCATCGGGTGATCAAATACATGCGGGATTTTCTGGATGACCACGGTTTCCTTGAAATCGAGACGCCCATTCTGTTTAAAACCACGCCGGAAGGCGCCCGTGACTACCTGGTGCCCTCCCGGATTTACCCCGGTCAATTCTACGCGCTGCCACAAAGCCCGCAGCAATTAAAACAACTGCTCCAGGTGGCAGGCGTGGAACGCTATTTCCAGATCGCCCGCTGTTTTCGCGATGAGGATCAGCGCGGAGACCGCCAGCCTGAATTTACCCAGCTGGATATGGAAATGTCCTTCGTTGAACGCGATGACGTCCTGGATCTGGTTGAAGAACTGTTCACAACGCTCTGCGCAAAGGTCGTTCCCGAAAAAGAAATCGTGTTCAAACCCTGGCCAAAAATCACCTACCAGGACGCAATGGACCGTTTCGGGAAAGACGCGCCGGATATGCGTTTCGGGATGGAATTGGTCGACCTGACCGACTTCGCAAAAGGCTGCGGATTCTCGGTTTTTGAGAACGCAGTGGAATCCGGCGGGAATGTCCGTGCCATCAATGCAAAGACCCTGGGAAGTTACACCCGGAAGCAATTGGATGAGCTGACTGAGCAAGCCAAGCTGTGGGGCGCGAAGGGATTGGCCTACGTGAAAATTGCACCCGACGGCGAAGAATCCTCACCATTCAAGAAATTCCTTTCGGCCGAAAAATGGGATGCACTACTGCGCCTGCTGGATGCGGAAAAGGGCGACCTTTTGCTCTTTGTAGCGGACAAGAAAGCCGTCGTATACGACTGTCTGGCCCGGCTGCGCGTACTGCTGGGGGATCGTCTGGGGCTGCGGGACCCGAACAAACTGGCCTTTTGCTGGATTGTCGATTTTCCGCTCTTTGAATGGTCCGAAGATGAACAGCGCTGGGACGCGACCCATCATGCGTTCACCCGGCCGGTCAAAGCCGATATGGAACTGCTGGATACGGACCCCGGCAAGGTGCGCGGCGCGCAGTATGACATGGTCCTTAACAATTATGAGGTTGCTTCCGGTTCGATAAGAATTCACGAACGGGCCTTACAGGAGAAAGTGTTCTCCCTGATCGGACTCTCGCCGGAAATTGCCCGCGAACGGTTCCATCAGATCATGGACGCCTTCGAATATGGGGCGCCGCCGCACGGCGGAATCGCCCCGGGCATTGATCGTTTTGTCATGATTCTGGCAAACGAGCCCAATATCCGCGAAGTGATCGCATTCCCGAAGAGCAACGCCGCCCGCGATGTGATGAGTGACGCGCCATCGGAGCCCATGCCCGGACAGCTGGAAGAGCTTCACTTGAAGGTCGTTCTGCCGGAACCGAAGAAACAGGCCTGAACCCATGCGGTTCATTCCC
>CALCQT010000553.1 GCA_937894825.1 uncultured Anaerolineaceae bacterium | reverse complement strand
AGGGTTTCCATCCCGCGCCGAAGATGGCTCCGGGTTGGCCGTTGGCATTGGGATGGGCCGGTTATGGCGAAATGATCGACCTGTGGTTCGATTTTCCGGAGGAAGAGGTGACATCGGAAAACAGAACTGAAGCCGGGTTGATGGCGAAGATTAACCAAAGCTGCCCACCGGGGTTGAAAATCACGGAATTGAAGCTGATCCCGATTTATGACCCGGCGCTGACGACGGTGATCGAAAGCGCGGTCTATCATGCCCGGATCAAAACACCGGTTTCACCGGACTATCTGCGTGATCAAATGGAAGCGCTGATGGCCAGGCCAACCATCGAACGGAAACGGCGCAACAAACCGTATGATCTGAAACCGCTGATCGAGGGATTTCAGGTGCTGCCTTCACAGTCCGACCAACCGGTCCTGGAGATTCAAATGGCCGCCCGGGATTCCGCCATGGGCCGTCCGGATGAGGTTATGGCCGAACTGGGGTATGATGTGAATGAGGTGGTCTTTGCCCGGACCCGGCTGATATTAAAACAATCTCCTGTTCCTGAAGAATAATTTCCGCCCCGCATCTTTACAAAATGTAAAAAAAAGACCGTGAAGAATTGACGATTCCTGTCCGAGATAGGAAGGAATTTGAGGGAATTATTAAATTCCGGTTTAATTTTTGAAAACAGTGGTAAAATTGGGGACGCTACGCGCCTATAGTGAAGTGGACATCACGCTACCCTCCGGAGGTAGAAGCCTGAGTTCGAGTCTCAGTAGGCGTGCCATAATAAATACGGGGGAGTGCTGGAATTGGCAGACAGGCATGACTTAGGATCATGTGCCAAAAGGCGTGAGGGTTCGAGCCCCTCCTTCCCTACTAACCGGACAGAGATTGAACAGGCCGCGGCCTGATTTATTTGAACCAGAGTGAGGAAATTCCACCTTGAAAATCGAAACCCAAAACATCGAAAACCATGAAGCTAAAATCATCATTGAGCTCAGCGCAGAAGAATTCGAACCGTTAAAAAACCAGGCTGCCCGGAAAATCGCCGGACAGGCAAAAATTCCGGGCTTTCGCCCCGGAAAAGCTCCTTACGATATTATTCGCCGGAATTATGGCGATGCAGCCATTGCTCAGGAAGCCCTGGATATCTTCCTTGAGAAACAGTACGAACAGGTTTTGAAGGAAGCGGCTGTCGAGCCGGGCGGAATGGGACGTTTGGATAAAGTTGACCAGATTGATCCGCCGAAACTCAGCATCCTGGTGCCGCTGGCGTCGACGGTTGATCTCGGTGATTACAGAGACATCCGCGAAGAGTATGAAGAACCAACCGTTACCGAAGAAGAACTGGCTGACACCCTTCTTCAATTAAAGAAGCCCTATGCCGTTGCGGAACCTGCGGAAGGTCCCGCAGAAAAAGGCCAGTCCGTCTATGTTCTGATTAAAGCTGAAATTGAATCCCCGACGGAAGACGACCCGAACGCGATGAAAGAGCTGGTTAAGGAAATGCCTTATGAATTCGTGATCGGGGACGACACGGACAAAGAGTCGGCATGGCCTTACGTTGACTTTACCCAGACATTGATCGGTGCAAAGGAAGGCGATGTCGTCACTTCTGAGCACATCTTCCCGGAAGAAACCCCTGTGGCCACCATGCGCGGAAAGAAGGGTATTTTTACCACAACCATTCAGAGCATCAAGAAACTGGTCTTGCCGGAAGAAGATCTTGAATTTACAAAAAATTACGGTGAGTTCGAGTCCTACCAGGCTTTTGTAAATGATGTTCAGGAGCGCTTGCTGGAGCAGAAGAAGCATGCTCAGGAAGATGCTTACATCGAAAAAGTGATGACCAAAATCGTGGAGCAGGCCAATTTCAAATATGCACCCAATGCGCTGGAAGAAGCGGCACAGGAGGTCATGGACGATTTCAAACATCGCCTCAGCCATCAGAACCTGGATCTTGAGACTTATCTGAAGTTGCAGAAGAAAGAAATGGAAACCTTCCTGGATGAAGAAATCAAACCGTCTGCTGAAAATAAACTGAAGCGGAAACTGGTTTTACAGGAAATTGCCGAAAAGGAAAAGATTCGGATTGATTTTGAGAAATTCAAGGAAATGATCAGTCAATTTGAAGCGAGCTCCGCCGCTCAATACCAGCAGGCGAAGACAAAACGACAGAAGGAAGAGCTTACCAATCAGATCACGACTTCCGCAATGAACCAGACCTTCAATGACGCACTGTTCTCCCGCATCATCGCGATTGCCAAGGGAGAAAATCCGGAAATTGAAGCTGAGGCAGAAGAAAGTGCTGAGACTATTGAAACCTCGCCGGCTGTCACTGTGGATGAAGCTGTTCGCGTCGGATCGGATGAAGTGATCAGTGCCGATACCGCTGAAGAAACCACAAAAGACGAGGAATAAACAACTTCTCGTCGTCATTTGAAATAGTTCGTTCATGCCGGTGAAGCGAAAAGCCTCACCGGCATTGTTGTCGACACCGAAACAATCACGCGGGTTTCTAACAAATTTCTATCAGCAATCATAAATCAAACATGATAATATTGATTCGAAAGTAGCCGCCGGATAACAACCAGATGGAGGGATTCAATATTTGAATCGGATTTCCTAGGCCGGATGGCTGAAAAACTGAAGTAAATATGTTTGCGGAATAGGTTTTACGGGTCTGCAGAATATCAGAAAGGAATTTATTCGATGAAAATACCTCAAAACGCAGTAGTCCCGATGGTAGTAGAAGGCGGTGCATACGGCGAACGTGCCTATGATATTTACTCCCTTTTGCTGAAAGAGCGGATTATCTTCCTCGGTACGGCAATCGATTCACAGATCGCGAATCTGGTGATCGCTCAGCTGCTTTATTTGAGCCGGGAAGATCCGGAACGGGACATTCAATTTTATATCAACTCCCCCGGCGGACAGGTTTATGCGGGACTGGCGATCTATGACACGATGCAGGTAATCCCTAACCGGATTAACACCGTTGCGTGCGGCGTTACGGCATCCTTCGGAACCGTGTTGCTGACTGCGGGTTCAAAAGGTCATCGCTTCGCCCTGCCAAACGCAACCATTCACATGCACCAGCCGCTGGGTGGCGCGGAAGGCCAGGCGTCAGACATTGAGATCCAGGCCAAAGAAATCCTGCGTCTGAAAACCGACCTCAGCAATATCATGGCGAAACACACCGGACAAAGCCTTGATACCATTCTGCATGATACCGATCGGGACCGCTACTTCACGGCCACACAGGCAGTTGAGTATGGCCTGATTGATAAAGTTCTTGAATCGCCCAAAGCATAGCAGTTATGCGCAAAAAAGGAAGAAGCGGTCTCCGGATGACCGCTTCTTCCTTTTACATCCCTCGTGAAGTCTCCTTATGTTCGGGCTCCAATCGCAAATGATGATCGAATTAACGATATAATAAAATCGGTTTGCATTGGGTCCCGCGGATTTTATATTTGAAAAAAATTCTCGTTCGTCACAATAAAGGAAACTTCACATGGGAAATATGGCAAATCTGCAGCAAATTAAAGCGCTTTTCCTGGATATGGACGGCGTTTTATGGGAAGGGAGCAACCCCATCGGGGACCTTGACAGAATTTTTCGAAAAATTGCTCAATTGGGAATTCAACCATTCTTCGGCACCAATAACGCCACCCGCACGCCGGAGATGTATCGGGACCATTTAACGACTTTTGGTGTAAAGATCATTCCGGAACAGGTCATTACACCGGCCGTCGGCGCGGTTCATGTCTTCCGGGAGCGGTTCCCGGAAAATCCGCGTATTCATATCTTCGGATCTCCTGCTTTGAAGGCCTTTTTTACAGCGGAAGGATTTGAACTGGTCGATCAGGATGCCGATATTGTACTTGTCAGCCTGGACAGAGAGATGACGTACCAAAAAGTACAGACCGCCATGCACCTGATCCAACAGGGAGCGATTTTTTATGCCACGAATCTGGATACCGTCATTGCTTCGGAGAATGGATTTCAGCCCGGCGGTGGCGTGATGGTCAAAGCCGTGCAAACTTGCACAGGCGTTGAGCCGATCGTCATCGGGAAACCGAACCCATTGATGATTGATCTGATCCGCGCAAAACACGGCCTGCAGTCGAATGAAATAATGGCTGTCGGCGACCGCTATGACACGGACATTCTCGGCGGAATCAACGCCGGCAGCCCAACCGCGCTGGTTTTGACCGGGGTCGATTCGGAAGCGTCGATTCGGAATTACAAAGATCAACCGAATCTCATCTGTGAGGATCTGGAAGCCGTCGTCGACACACTGGCATTAAGCCGCATGTAGTCTGGCAATTCGATTATTTTGGGGTGAGGTGATAAAGAGCCAATGATAAGGCTATATATTTTGTATAACAATAAGAAATGAAAATAATTCGCTATGAAACCTTGTTTTTTTGATCTTGATTTAAATGACCTTTCCGAAGTTCTGAAAGGCTACGGCGAGCCGGATTTTCGCACGAAGCAGCTCTGGCAGCTTGTTTACAAAAATCTGAAACTATCCCCGGAGGCATTTCCGGCGGTTCCCAAAGAGCTGCGCCTGAAACTGGCGGAGAATTTCGATTTCGCGCCTGTTCAGGTATTGCGGAAGGTCGTTTCGCAGGATCAAAGAACGGAGAAATATCTGTTTGGCTTGCAGGACGGCAAAAAGATTGAAGCGGTCCTGATGTACTACCGGGAGCGGATCACCATCTGCATCTCGACACAGGTCGGCTGCGGGATGAACTGTGCGTTCTGCGCAACCGGCCAAATGGGGCTCACGCGCAACCTGTCCGCCGGTGAAATTGCCGGGCAGGTTTTGTTTTTCGCGCAGGAACTGAGCTTGACGGAGAAGAAACTATCCAATATTGTTATTATGGGGATGGGCGAGCCATTCCACAATTACGACAATGTGATGAAAGCGATCGACGTCATCAACCATCCGGACGGTTTTCAATTCGGAGAACGGCGCATCACAGTTTCAACCGTCGGTCTTATTCCGATGATTGAAAAATTTACCAAAGCCAAACGGCAAATCAATCTGGCAATCTCACTGCACGCACCGTCGAACAAGATCCGTGAGCAGATTCTCCCGGTAAACAGGAAATACCCAATGGAACAATTACTGGAAGCCTGCCAGGCTTATGTTCAAACAACCCGGCGGCGCATCACATTTGAGTATGCGCTGATCCACGGGGTGAATGATTCGGTGGCTGATGCCGCACAACTGGCCAAACTGCTCCACGGGATGCTTTGTCATGTCAATCTGATTTCGTTGAATGAAACCAAGAAGTACGCTGGCAAAGGTTCGCCGGCTGAACGGGCCAATGATTTCAGAGCGGTCCTGGACCGGGCTGGAATCCCCTGCTCCATTCGCCTCAAACGCGGGGTTGATATTGGGGCCGGCTGCGGACAGCTCGTCACGCAAGCATGATATAATTTCGGCAAAAATCAGAGGGATTCGCTTGAAAAAGCGGGGCACTCCGCCACGTGAGGATGAATGAGCGATTTTTTGTCAAAATGGATTAAGGGTCTGGATAAAACCAGAAAAGTCACATTTTCCCGACTGGCTTCCATCCTGGGAACCAATGAAATTGACGACATGCTCTGGGACGATCTGGAGGAAGTATTGATTCAGGCGGATCTGGGGGTAGACACAGCGACCGATATCATCAAAAATCTGCAAAAAATCGTCGTTGATGATGGGTTGTATAAAGCATCCGAACTGATCGACGCGCTGAAATACGAATTAGCATTGCGCTTGAAGGAAAGTTCGGATCCGCTCGAGGAATTTGCCGGTAAAAAGCCCGCTGTGATTCTGATGGTTGGCGTCAACGGATCGGGAAAAACGACCACGACCGCCAAATTAGCAAAAAAATACAAGGAGAGTGGGAAAACGGTTATGCTGGCGGCTGCCGACACCTTTCGGGCCGCTGCCATTGATCAGCTTCAGGTTTGGGGGGAACGGTTAAATGCCCCCGTCGTCAGCGGGAAAGAAGGCGGTGACTCCGCAGCAGTGGCGTACGATGCTGTCCAATCCGCCACAGCAAAAGGAATCGATATTCTGATTATCGACACCGCGGGCCGATTGCAGGCCCGATCCAACCTGATGGAAGAGTTGAAAAAGGTTCACCGCGTGATCGGAAAGGCGCTTGACGGGGCTCCGCACGCCACCTGGATTGTGCTGGATGCAACGACCGGTCAAAACGCCTTATTACAGGCCAAAGCATTTAAAGACGTAGTCAAGGTAAACGGCGTGATCCTGGCAAAACTGGATTCTTCGGCAAAGGGCGGAATGGCGTTCGCGATTGCGAAAGAGCTGGATTTGCCGATTGTTTATGCCGGGCTGGGCGAGAAACCCGAAGATCTGGAAAAGTTTGACCGAAACCGCTTTGTCGATGGAATTATAGGAGATTAAAGAATAAACTGATGCAGGACCTTACTGAACAAATTGCCTCGAATAAACAAAAGATCGAAGAACTTGTCCGCAACGTTGGTTTGGATCGATTAAGAGCCTCCTTGGCAGAAGTTCAAAATGAAGCCCAGAAGCCGGACCTGTGGGATGATCGGGAGAACGCGCAAAAAATTCTGAAACAGGTCAATGACCTTCAGGATGAAATTAGTGGCTGGGAAAATTTGCGCGCCCGTATTAACGACGCGCTGGAGCTCTCACAACTAAACGACGAGACATTGCGTCCGGAACTTGAACAGGAAGTGACGCTCTTAAATAAGGAAGTAGAGCAAAAAGAGCTGACGACCTTACTCTCGGGCAAATATGACATGGGGAACGCCATTTTGGCCATCCATGCCGGCGCCGGCGGTACTGAAGCCCATGACTGGGCTTCGATCCTTCAGAGAATGTTCCTGCGCTGGGCCGAAGATCATCGCTATTCCTGCGAAATTATGGATTTTACGCCCGGAGAAGAAGCGGGAACAAAATCAATCACCATTAACGTCAGCGGAAAATATGCTTACGGTAATCTGAAATCCGAAAAAGGAACCCACCGGTTGGTAAGGCTCTCTCCTTTTGACTCCGCACACCGCCGTCACACTTCGTTCGCAATGGTGGAAGTGCTGCCGGAAGCGGTTGATGACAATGAGATTGAAATTCCGCCGGAAGATATTCGCATTGACGTCTTTAAATCATCCGGCGCCGGGGGGCAGAACGTGCAGAAAAACTCTACCGCCGTCCGTCTGCTGCATATTCCGACCGGGATCATTGTGACCTGCCAGAACGAGCGGTCGCAGACGCAAAACCGCGAAAATGCGATGAAAGTCTTAAGATCCCGCTTGCTGGACCTCAAGCACCAGGAACAGGAGAAAGAACTGGGTGAATTACGCGGAGAGTACGTCAAGGCCGAGTGGGGCAGCCAGATCCGTTCCTATGTGCTGCACCCCTACCAAATGGTAAAAGATCACCGCACCGAATATGAAGTCGGAAACGCACAAATGGTCCTGGATGGCGGCCTGGATGGGTTTATTGAGGCCTATCTGAAATACTTGCGAGCCCCCAAATAGGATTCGGCTTTTGACATCCATATCATATTTGCGTGGTCATTCCAGTGCAATTTAGCTGTCCACAATGGCATAAACTGCTGAATAATCAATTCATTTACGTTATAATCAAAGAAAGTTTCTTTCATTTCTAACCAGGAGCTATTTTAATGAAAAAAATGTTTTCTGAATTCTATGAATTTATTTCCAAGGGAAATGTAATTGGACTTGCCGTCGGTGTGATTATGGGGACAGCGTTCAATAACATTGTTACGTCCGTCATTAATGATCTATTTATGCCTGTAATTGGTCTGCTCACCTCAAATATCTCCTTTGAAAGCTGGTTCATCGCATTGAATGGAGAATCCTATCCGTCCCTGACAGCGGCGAAAGCGGCAGCCGCCCCAATCATCACCATCGGGAATTTTATCTCCGCACTGATCAATTTTCTGATCGTCGCCGTAATCCTTTTCTTCATCATGAAAGGGATGACGAAATTGATGGAAAGCCAGGCGAAAAAAGAAGCGGAGACTCCGACACCGGCAGAACCATCCGAAGATGTCAAACTCCTGGCTGAAATCCGGGACTTGCTCAAAGCACAAAAAAATTAGCCATCCAATTTCGGTCTGAGCACCCAAAGCAAAAAGATAATTCTTATCCCAGAGGATCACCGTGCTCATCCCATAAGAGCCTGCCTTACGAGCAACATTTGATGTTTCCGTCGGGCGGGCTCTTTGTTATGAAAAAAATTCAGTTACTTTTTCACGCACCTGCACAACGATTGTGCTTTGGTGGGAAAGATAGAAATGTCCATTCCTGGTTTCTTTTGGCTATAATAGAGGTGAAAGGACAGTTATGAGAAGAGAAATGATGCATCGATTTTTAATTGTTGTAACAGCCTTGATAGGGCTCTCCGGTTGTATGCACGCGCCGCAAGCGACCAAAGAGGACCTGTACACTGAAGCGGCCGGCACCATCGCGGCGCAATTGACAGAAACGGCAGCTGCAATAACACCTACTTTTACGGAAGCGCCACCGACCGAAACCGCTTCGCCGGCTCCCACACAAGCGCAAATCATTTTGCCCACCGTTGCACCGGTTGAAGCGATCCCGCAGGCAACCGCAACAGAAGCTCACGTCAATCCGTATCAGGTTGAAATTGTGGGTGTGGCGCCTGCGTTGAATCAATTCCTTCCCAAACAAACTTTCACACTGACCTGGCAATTGAAAAATGTCGGAACCGCGACCTGGTCCGGAAAATATGTCTTTGCTTTCAACAACAAGGGGATACAGCTCGCCAATCAATCCTCCTATGCAATCAATACAATCGTTCAGCCTGGCGAGACGTTAACCATCTCAATGCCGGCCACAGCTCCCGCCGATTTTGGAACGTATCAGACAGAGTGGGCCTTTTCTACGTCAGAGGGCGTCAAATTCTATTATGTTTACTATACGGTAATCGTCGGGGAGACCACTTTTATCACCAGCGAGCCAACCATGACCGTTACGCCATCGGACCTCGCCTGGATGTGCACCGATGCCGCCCGCAGTAACATTCAGGGAGCCGGCTGTGAAGAGTTTTGTACAAACAACAAACTTACGATAAACAATCAGGGGAAAGCCTGCTATGCTTTCGGTGTTGAGAGATAAAGGAAAAAAGGTGTTATCCTTATAACCGGTTGAAGTATCCATCTCCGCAGCCATTTTGAGGTACTATGAAAAAAATAATCCTTTCAATTTTCCTATGTTTATCACTCGCTCTGCCATTGGGCTCCTGTTCCAATACGCCGTATGACGTTATCATTCGCAACACAGATGACGCTGCCACCGAGCAGATCAGCCAGGCCGAAACGATTGCCGCCATGCCGTTCACAGACACGCCGGAACCGACATTGACCAGCACAGTGTCAAATGAAACAGCTACGCCGATTATTTTGCCCACGGTCCTGCGCTATGGAGCCACGCCAACCCCAACCCTTTCCACTTCCGGTACTACCGGCGGTTCCACAACCGCTGCGGACGCGGCGACACTGGTCAGTTTCAGCCCCATCTCAAATACAACAGTTTTGGCAAATCAAACATTCTACCTGACGATCACGCTGCAAAATACCGGAACCACAACCTGGAACACCAGCTATAAACTTATCCACTACGGTGGAACCCAATTAGCGTTCAGCAAGAGTTATCCCCTCGCCAATGCGGTTGCTGTGAACGGAAACTACACAGCCTCAATCTATATGACAGCACCTGCGAGTTTTGGTACCTATACATCAAATTGGTACCTTGCAGATGCCTATGGCACGGCCTTCTTTTACTTCAGCTATGTTCTGACCGTTGGCGATCATACTTCGCTGACTTCAGTTGTGACCTATACGCCGACCATCACCACGACGCCAGTCGTGAGTTCAACCCCGCATTCATATTTTGATTACATGTGCTCCTCTGCTGAATTGAGTCTTCAACAGGGACAAGGATGTGAAGAATTCTGCAAAGTCACCAAACCCTATAAAACCGGTTGCTATTACAATGGGATTTTGAATCCGACAGCGACGCCGATTCCGGCCAATACAAATACCCCGGTTCCTACGGCAGTTCCGCCTACCGCTGTCCCGCCAACAGCAGTTCCTCCCACTGCCGTTCCGACTACGGAAATCCCTGTAGAGATACCGACTGTGGAAGAGCAACCTTCACCATCCGCAGAAGGCGCCGCAATTCCGGCAGTAGTTACATCCGAAGGAGAAGTGACAGATTAATAACGCTGGCAGTCGGTTCCTGACCGGAAAATCCAGGGGTAAAACCATAAATAAAGGGCAAAGCATAACTCAGACTCCGTTTCTGGTAAAAATGATTGGAGAAAACAGAAAGTAATCATGAAAAAAGAATTAGATATTTTAATGATCGGCCACTTTGCCAAAGACACTATCGTCATTGACGGTGACAGTTTCAATGCGGCCGGCGGGGCGGTTTATTATGGCAGCGTCGTCCTCAAACGGCTTGGTCTGGACGTTGGCGTTACCACACGCCTGGCGCCTGAAGACTACCCCTATCTGAAAGAATTGACGGACCTGGGCATTGAAGTCGACGTCAAACCCGCCGAACAATCATCCGGCTGCATTAACATCTATCAATCAGCGGACATGGAACGGCGCATCTGCAAACTCAATGGATTTGCCGGAGAGATTCCTTTGTCGGATATTCCCGATGTGGACGTAAAAACTGTTATGGTCACCCCCATCATTGCCGGCGAGATCACCTTGCCGACATTGATCGAATTAGCCAAACGGGCGCCGGTTGCGCTGGATGTTCAGGGATTTGTGCGCGTTCCCGAAGGAGATGAGCTGAATTTCCGCCCATGGAAAGATATGGAAGAAGGGTTGAAGCATGTTACCTTCCTGAAGGTCGATAAAGCCGAGGCGGAACACATCACCGGAACCGATGATCTGGAGAAAGCCGCGCGTATTCTGGCCGATTACGGACCCAAAGAAATTGTTCTGACCCAGGCAAAAGAGGTGCTGGTTTTCGCTGAAGGGAAATTCTACCGGGCGTCCTTTGTTCCGCAAAACCTGTCCGGACGGACCGGACGGGGAGACACCTGCATCACCTCCTATGTCGGTTCAAGGTTAAAATACGATCCTGAGCGGGCCTGCAAAATTGCCGGCATTGTAACTTCGATGAAACAGGAACGGCATGGTCCCTGGACTGGTGAGATTGATCCGCAACGTTTTGACCGCGCAATCGTATATGGAGCATAAGCAATTGCATTTTTTTATACCATAATCGGTAACAGAGGAGAAAACATGGGCGAGAATCCACAAAACGATACGAATATCAATGACACATTCCCCACGAATGACGATGAACGTAGTGAACGCAGTGAACACATCAGTGATGTACTGAATTCCGGGACCAATGAGGCAGCCGACCAGCTGGAGGAAACACTCCAAGCCGGAACTGACGGAACACTTGAAGAAAAGGTTGAAGAAACAACCCAGGCGGCAGCGGACAGTCTGTCCGAATCGCTTGATGCTGCCCAAGAAGCCGTGACGGAAGCAGTGGAAGACGTCAAACTTCCGGATGCTTTCAGCGCAGATACTGATGAAGAACCTTTACTGACAGTTTCCGAACTGGAACAACTGCAGACGACAGGAACAGATGAACTTCCGCACGTAGCTGAGAGTATCCCTGCTTATGTGCCAAAACCGCGTGCAATCAACGCTGAGGTCGATAATCTTCGAAATGATTCAGAAAGTATCCCGGCCGGTTCTGGAACGCAGGGGGGCGGAAACCAGAAAATATGGTTATGGGTCATTCTTGGTATCGCAGCCCTGTTGATCCTTTGCATCTGCGGATTGGTAGGTCTAACTTTCCTCGCTGCAATCGCGTCATAGTTTCGAACATACCAACAAAACGATGAGAATAGGGTTGCGAAGATAGCGCAGCCCTTTTTATTTGTCTTATTCGAAGATTCGTCTCTTCCATTGCGTAGCCAAAAATCATCTGCCTGGATTCCAGTTTGACAGTCTTTGCTATAATAGGCTCTGATGAGCAAAGATAAAAACCCAGTCGTATATTCTACAGCTTCGGGAAGGGTCTGTCCTTCCTGCGGGAAGCCGGCGGAAAGTTGCGTGTGCAAAACCCGTCAGGCTCAATTATCCGCGCCTCCCACCGGCGGAATTCGTGTCCGCAGGGAAAAACAGGGACGGGCGGGAAAAGAAGTCACTGTGATCCGGGAGATTCCAGGGTCGGCGGACGAGATACGGAAATATGCCGTTGAGATAAAAAAGAAGTGTGGCTCAGGTGGTTCTATTGAGGACAGGACAATCATCATCCAGGGAAACCAGGTTGATTTTGTTTTAAAGTATTTCAGTGATCAAGGGTTCAAAATAAAGAGAGACGGGGGATGACGTGGCTGTTGAAGCAAACAAAGTAATTTACTCCATGATTGGGGTGTCCAAAAATTACGGTAAGAAAACAGTTCTAAAGAATATTTATCTTTCCTATTTTTACGGCGCTAAAATCGGCGTGCTGGGGCTTAACGGTTCAGGAAAGAGTTCGCTGTTGAAAATTCTGGCAGGGGTCGACAAAGATTTCATCGGCGAGACCGTGCTGGCCCCCGGATACACGATCGGGTATCTTGAACAGGAACCTTTGGTTGACAATGAAAGAACAGTGCGGGAAGTTGTCGAGGAAGGGGCTCAGGAAGCCGTCCGGCTATTAAAAGAGTTCGAAGAGATCAGCAATCAATTTTTGGAACCGATGAGCGACGACGAGATGAATAAACTCATTGATCGCCAGGGGAAGGTTCAGGAGAAAATTGACCTGCTGGACGCCTGGGATATTGACGCCCGGCTGGAGATGGCGATGGATGCGCTGCGCTGCCCGCCGCCGGAGACGCCCGTCAAGGTGCTTTCGGGTGGTGAACGCCGCCGGGTCGCGCTCTGCCGCCTGCTGCTGCAAAAGCCGGACATCCTGCTGCTGGACGAACCGACCAACCATCTGGATGCCGAGGCCGTCGCCTGGCTGGAACGTCACCTGCAGCAATATGAAGGAACTGTCATCGCGGTAACGCACGACCGTTATTTTCTGGATCACGTGGCTGGTTGGATCCTCGAACTGGATCGCGGCGCCGGGATTCCTTATCAGGGCAATTATTCATCCTGGCTGGAACAGAAGAAAGGCCGTCTGGCACAGGAAGAGAAGGGTGAAAGCGAACGCCAGCGAACGCTTGAGCGGGAACTGGATTGGATTCGCATGTCTCCCAAAGGACAGCACACCAAATCCAAAGCCAGAATTGCCTCTTATGAAAAACTGCTCACACAGGATTATGTGAGATCTGCCTCCGAACTCCAACTTTTCATTCCGCCCGGACCGCGGTTGGGAAATATTGTCATCGAAATGAATAACGTTTCAAAGACTTATGGAGACCGGATCATTATGGAAAACGTTACTTTTGCGCTGCCACCCGGAGGCGTAATCGGCATTATCGGACCGAACGGCGCCGGTAAAACCACCCTTTTCCGCATCATCGTCGGGGAAGAAACACCGGACAATGGTACGGTCCGAATCGGCGATACTGTCAAACTGGGCTATATGAACCAGAGCCGTGAGAGTTTGGACGCTGAAAAGAATATCTGGGAAGTGATCTCAGAGGGCCTGGATGAAATAAAAATCGGCGGACGGCCGATCAATTCACGGGCCTACGTGGCCAGGTTCAATTTTTCCGGCGCCGATCAGCAGAAAAAAGTCGGTACATTGTCCGGCGGTGAACGGAACCGGGTGCAACTGGCGCAAACACTGAAAAGCGAATCCAATGTGCTGTTGCTGGACGAGCCAACCAATGATCTGGACGTCAACACGATTCGTGCACTTGAAGAAGCACTGGAGAATTTCGCCGGCTGTGCGCTGGTCATCTCGCATGATCGTTGGTTCCTTGACCGCATCGCCACGCATATTCTGGCTTTTGAGGGCGACACTGGCGTCACCTTCTTCGATGGGAACTATACCCAGTATGAAGCCTACCGGCGGGAAAAGCTCGGTATTGCCGCCGACACGCCCCACCGGATGAAATACCGCTCGCTCACCCGCTCCTGAGATATTTTTACTGCGTCCTATTCGGTTGTGCAACCGAATAGGACGCAGTACGATCCTTCTCATTCGGCAATATATACCGCCATTTGATTCTCATCCATGGTGGTCTGAAAACCTTCCTTTTGCAATTCTTCCATCGAAAGCCGCAGCCAATAACCAAAGGTGCCGGGAGTCGTTCCGTCCGGACTCATCGATTCGTATTGCTTATTTCCGGCATCTTTCGCCATTTCCACCAGGATATATTTGCTGGCCCAATAATCCACCGCCACGGGGTCCGTGCTGGCCAGAATCATATTCGCCGCTACTGCTCTGGAATATGGCGCGCTGGGGCCACCATCCGGGGTAACCCAAATGGAGTCCATGACATTCAGCACCGGTACGCGCGTGAGCGCCATTTGTGTCCCCATTGCGCCCCGGCCGACATTACGGTGTGTCGCCCCACCGGTCAATGTCAGGGAAACGGTCCCCATATAGGCTTTTATGGCTCCGGTCACCTGGTAGATCCCATGCGATTTTAACACCGGCACATTGATAATTTTCAAAGCAGCCGAATCATATTGTTTCGTCTCATCATCCCAGATACCTTTCTTGAAACTTACTTTTGTCCCAAACTCGGTCGTAAATTTGGGATAACTGATGCGAATACCTGTACTGTGCTCCTCCGGTTCCATCACAAAACCATTTTTGTCATCGCCTGTTTCAAACTCCGCCACCTGAACACCGGTGAACTCGTCCCATAGCATTCCTGAGATTTGAATGCCCTGACTGGCGAAGTCATTCACAACATCGATGGTCGATTGCGTTTGATCTTTCGAATTGGGGTGCTCCCAATCAAGACTGCCGCCCGTGCCGCCGGAACCGTAAAGTCGCTGGCCGTTATCCGCAATTAGTATTTCTCCGGTGAAACCGTCCGGATGTTTCAAAATAGATTGAACAATGGATTTGAGCAAATCGGTATTGGTACCGCCCCGCTCTGCCCACTGGCAATTGATTTCCAGCAGAACCACATCACTCGGGCCGATCAGGCCGTCTTCGGAACCCGCGCGCTGGTAAAATGGCATCTCATGCTGCGCCAACAACGCAACGAGCTTTTCAAAGCCATCATCCGTCCCGTCTGTGTTTTTCTGAACGAATATCGAGGAAATCCCGTTTGCTCCTCCGGGTGCTTCGATATCGGGTGAGGAGCGTTCCTGCGCCTGCGCATTGACGCTGGTCAGTGCTGCTGCAAAAATGATCAGCATCAGGCCGGTAAAAATCTTTTTAAGTTTTCTCATCGTATCCTTTCCTTCCTTTCACTTTCATACGGAATGATTATCCGATGAAAGGATAAACAAAATCTGTGAGTAATCCCGCAAGAACAGCAAACAATAAACTGTAACCAATATAAAAAATAAAATGCCGTGTGCCAAGGATGATCTTGATCGCACTGAGATTGGTGAGCTTTGTGGCAGGGCCGGAAAGCATAAAGGCAACAGCCGAGCCTTGGCTCATTCCCGCATCCAGCCATGCGCTCAGTAGTGGAATCGTTCCACCACCACACACGTATACCGGGACGCCAGCCGAAGCCATAAAAAGCACACTCAGCGCCTTATTCCGCAGAAACAGGGTATCCATAAGCGACGGTGGGAAATACCGGTCAAATAAGGCAGTTAATACCATTCCGAACATAAGATAAGGAAGCGTGATCCGGATCGATTTCAGCACATCTTTGAAAAAATGTTTTTTCACCTTCGTTTTATCCTGACTGTCATCCGATTCGAAATGATCAAGACTGAAAAAAGCTGTTTCCCTGAAAAATTAATACACCAGCGTTCCGCCCAAAATACCGCCCGTCACACTGAAAAAGAGCCGCAGCAAGGCAAGCGGTGCGCCAAGAGCAAAACTCATGATCAGAAGATTGGGATTCAGTAAAACGGAACTGACCATAAAAGCAGCCAGGATATATTGTGGGACATTCTTCTTGCCCAGCACAGACAAGAGCGGGACGGTCCCGTACATACAGACAGGCGATGCGACACCCAACGCAGTGGCAATGATCAGTTGAAACAGGTTGTATTTTTTATTCGCGATGCCTGACGCAAGCTGCGTTAATTTCGCGGAAGCAAAGACTGAAATGACCGATGCAAACAGCGTTCCGCCCAGCCAGTAGGGAAGAATCTGTTTGCATTGGACAACGATGAGATCGAGTAATATCTGCAGTTCATAAAGAAGTTTCGTCATTGGACTTTAGATACATCCTCCTTTGCGGAATGCAAATCGGCACGTAAATAACGTATATATATTGTATAGCATAATATTTCCACAAGAAATGTCGGATAAAAAAGAGGATGCATCTTCATTTGACCTATTGTACAGAAAAAGTGTGTCCAGACACACGCCTTGTAACACTAAAGAATTGTATAGGGGAGATCATCCCCATCAGGGTGTTTCGCGATGATCTCCCGGTTCGCCGCAGGCGGCCTGTTGAAAATTTGAACCGCGCAAACGATGTGAGATTATTCCGGAAAAAAGATTACTTTTTCTAACTTGTAACTTAATTTACAAAGTGTTATCATCAACTCACGGATATTGCAAACGTTTACAATAATATTCCCGCTAAATTCCAGCCACGAAAAGAATTCCCGGGAAACAAGGAGCCAGCATGAAAAAAGTAAAAATTGGTATTATCGGAGCCGGTCGAATTGGCCAGGTTCATGCAAAGTCGATTTCCGGAAGCATCTCTGGGGCCGAGATTGTCGCGATTTCAGATCCTTATCTTGATGGCGCAAAAAAGGCAGCGGACCAATTTGGGATTCCTGAAGCTTATACAAATTATCAGCAGATTTTGCAGAATGCCGCCATCGATGCAGTCTTAATCTGCTCACCGACCAATACGCATGCTGACATCGCCATGGAAGCTGCAAAGGCAGGCAAGCATATTTTTTGTGAAAAACCCATTGACACATCCGTAGAAAAAATATTGGAAACACAGCGAACGATTCAGGCAGCCGGCGTTAAGATGCAGATCGGCTTTAATCGCCGCTTTGATCACAATTTCCGCCGCATCCGCACATTGACAGAAGAGGGCAAATTGGGCGAAGTACAGATTGTCAAGATTACCTCACGTGACCCGGAGCCGCCATCGGCTGAATATGCCCAAAATTCCGGCGGCATGTTTCTGGACATGACCATCCATGATTTCGACATGGCCTGTTATCAGGCCGGCAGCCCGGTTGAAGAAGTTTTTGCGGCTGGCACAGTCACCGTTGATCCGGAAATCGGAAAAGCCGGCGATATTGACACCGCCATTGTGACGCTGCGCTTTGCTAATGGCGCATTAGGTGTGATCGACAACTGCCGGCAAGCTGTTTATGGCTATGACCAGCGAGTCGAGGTCTTCGGGACAAAAGGCGCGGCTGCGGCTGAAAATGACACACCGACCAACGTCAAACTCAGCACGCAAGAAGCCGTCTTCAGTGACAAACCGCTCTATTTCTTCCTGGAAAGATACATGCAATCTTTCACGGACGAACTTCAGGCTTTTGTGGACGCTATACGGTATGACCAGCCGGTTCCCGTTTCGATCGAAGCAGGACTGGAGCCAATCCGGATCGCCATCGCGGCTAATAAATCCATGCTGGAGAACCGCCCGGTAAAAATCTCGGAAATCGAATAAAAGGATTCCGGTAGAATTTTTGAGCTGGCTGTGTATTCTATGAAACACGCAGTCAGCCCTTTATAAAATTTGAATCGGACGAAAAAACAAGGAGGAAAAATGGAACGGATTCGCCTGACGATGGCCCAGGCGCTGGTAAAGTTTCTGGACAACCAATTCATTCACTTTGACGGGGAAGAGCACCGTTTTGTGGATGGCATGATCGGCATTTTCGGGCATGGCTGTGTGACCGGCGTCGGTCAGGCGCTGGAACAAGGTGGGCATTCGATCCGCTTTATTCAGGGACACAATGAGCAGGGAATGGCACATACAGCTATTGGCTATGCGAAACAAAATAACCGGCGCAGAATTTTGCCCTGCCTTTCATCCATCGGTCCCGGCGCGCTGAACATGGTGACGGCTTGCGGTACCGCCACCGCCAATCGCATCCCGTTGCTGGTGTTGCCCGGAGATACCTTTGCCTGCCGCCAGCCGGACCCGGTTCTGCAACAGGCGGAATTCCCGCATAGTTATGCCATCACCGTTAATGATGCGTTCAAAGGCGTCTGCAAATATTGGGACCGCATTAATCGTCCGGAACAATTGATGACAGCCATGATCCATGCCACGCGCGTCCTGACCGACCCGGCGGAGACCGGCGCCGTCTGCATTGCACTGCCGCAGGACGTAGAAGCTGAAGCGTATGATTATCCGGATTATTTCTTCCAAAAACGGATCTGGTATCTGGACCGCATGCAGATCACGGCCGGGCAGACCGAAAGAGCCGCCGGATGGATCGCCGCGTCCCGCAAACCGCTGCTGATCTGCGGCGGCGGCGTCCGTTACAGTGAAGCCGGTGATGCGTTGCAACAATTCGCGGAAGAATTCAACGTTCCGGTGGCTGAAACTCAGGCCGGGAAATCCGTTCTCCGTTGGGATTATCCGCTAAACGTTGGCGGCATCGGCGTAACCGGCGGCAAAGCGGCCAATTTGCTGGCAAAAGACGCTGATCTGATC